>NC_011667.1:0-78374 GCF_000021765.1 Thauera aminoaromatica
GTATTAATGAAGCGAGGCAGGCATGTCCAAAGAAGCCGTTTTTACCCTGAAGCTCGAGCCCGAGCTGCGTGCCGCATTCATGGCTGAGGCAGAGGCCGCGCACCGCCCAGCCTCCCAGGTCGTGCGAGAACTGATGCGCGAGTTCGTCGAACGCCAGCGTCAGGCACGCGAGTACGCGGCGTTCTTGCACGAGAAGGTGGATACAGCGCGCGCCTCGGTCCGTGCCGGACGTGGGCGCTCGAATGAGGACGTCGAGGCAGAGTTCGCCGCTCGGCGTGCGCGTGCCGAGAGCGGCCTGTGAGGGTTCAGTGGACGCCCGAGGCCGTGCAGGACCGTCTCGCAATCTGGGACTACCTCGTCGAGCGGAACCCCGGTGCTGCTGCACGCATGGATACGCTGTTCAGCAAGGCGGCCGAAAGACTTTCCTCCCATCCGGAGCTCGGGAAACCGGGCCTCATCGCAGGGACGCGCGAGCTTTTTCCGCACGAGAACTACCGCCTGGTCTATGAGCTTGCCGAGGACGCGGTATGGGTGCTGGCCGTGGTGCATGTTGCGCGCCTGTGGCCGCCTGCTGCGCTCGCTGATGAGAGTGCTGATTACGCTGCCGGCGCCCGGAAAATGCACTGAAGCGCGTCCGGGTCGAATCGGTTTTGTAGCGGGTTGAAGTCCAGGGTGACCTGGTCGTCGACGATGAAGCGGTAAGCGCCCCCCTGCGGCGGGACCCAGACCTCCCGCAGCGCATGGAAGGTGCGCCGGCTCACAGGCGGGATGCTGATCAGGAGATCCACGCTCACGAGCCGAAGCGGCGGGTACCGCCCCTCAGAGAAGTTGACCAGTTCGGCGAGGTCTGCGGTCAGGATCTCATAGTCGATCGTAGCGTCCTCCTCGACGGCCCTTTCGAGCTGCATGAGATAGATGGGCGTCGGGAGCCCGACCTGGACGAACGGCCAGCGCTGCTCACCCGGCTCAGCCCCATGCACGCTCTTCAACTCCGACTTCTTGTAGGTCCTGAAAAAGGACATTTCTGCGCTCCATTCTTGACGGTTCTGGGGACTTCGACCGTCTCATCAAGGCTCGTTTGGGCCAGAGCGGTGAGGGACGGTCGAGGCGTTTTGGATATTTTTCGCCCCTATATTGTGACTCAAAACCCACTGACTTAAAAACATCAAGCCGGGAGACTCTGGAAAATGTCTCCCGACCACCCTACTCCACAAGATTCCCCCGCCGCTCGAGCCGTACTCTCTGCGAATCTGGTTCGATTCCGACGCGAGCGTGGATGGTCACAAGAAAAGCTCGCCTTCGAGAGCGGACTGGATCGCAGCTTCATCGCCCACGTCGAACGCCAGGCAAGGAACATCTCCCTCGACAACATCGAGCGGCTTGCACGCACCCTGGGCGTGCCGTTTCACGTGCTCCTGACACCGCCTGCCGACTGAACGCTGAGCACGCGGGACACTGGCCAAAGCTTATCCACAGGATCTGTGGACAGTCGGTCGGTTAAGTCTGCGGGGTGCTTGCTGCGCAAGGGATTTCCCGGCTGCCTAAAGATTAATCAACCAATCGGGACGCTACTGGCTCCCCCCAGACAGGGATGGGAGCCTGCAGGCCACCCACCGGCAGGGGTGGCAATCCAGACGCATACAACATGCAGCATGCTGCATGTTGTATGCGCATACTGAATGCTGCATGCGCATGCAGCATGTGGCATGCGCTCGGATGAATACGCGTGGCCTCAGCAGGCCTGGCCAAGCCAGGACTGCCACCGGGGCGGGGAACCGACGCGCCAGGGGACGCCCATCTGCGAGGCGCAGCCGAGTCGGGCGGCCTCTGGCGCTGTTCGGGGGCGCAGCCCCGGGTCCAGGGCGGTGGCCCTGGTGGGGGGCCCACGCTTTGGATCGCCCATTTGCGAGGCGAAGCCGAGTCGGGCGCTCCAAAGCGTAGGGGGCGAAGCCCCGCCCCCTCCCTATGGGAGGGCAAGGGCGTGTCACCCCGCTCGCGGAGGTCCTCGGCCCCGTCCGAGGAGGTGAGACCGGGGGGCGGCAGAGCCGAACGCCGGGGGAGCCTGAGACGCCCTTGCCCGCCCGTAGGGAGGGGGCGGCCCCGAGCGGCGAAGCCGCGCTGGAGCCCCGCAGGGGCGTGAAGGCAAGGGCGGCAAGGAGGACGCCGAAGGCGGCCGACCCAGCCCGCGCAGCCCGGCAAGAAGGGCGCCGAAGGCGGCCGACCCAGGGCGGAGTCACGAGCGGCAAGGCCGCGCTGTAGCCCGTAAGGGCGTGAAGGCAAGGGCGGCAAGGAGGACGCCGAAGGCGGCCGACCCAGCCCGTGCGCCCCAACAGGAACGACACCTTCAAGGATCGACCAGAGCCGAACCCCATTTCATGACAAATCCATAGCTCGCGTTTCTTTTCACCTGTTCCAATCCGTACCCTCAAGGGAACAGGTTCTGGAACACCCGAAGAAAACGACTTTGGAACATGCAAATGGGAATGAATAGCCACCTGCTCGGACAGGAAAATGATCGCACCGCGCTCCGGCTGATCCATGATTTTGGCTGGCTCCGAGCACCAGAGCTCGGGCTGCTGATCTGGGGAGCGCACACACATCACATCAAATATGGAGAGAGGATCCTGCGAAAGCTGGCGGCTCGCCACCTCGTGATCCCCCGCCCGCTGCCCGCGCACAGCGGAAGCGCCTTCGTATTGAGCCAGCGTGGCGCCGACCTTCTGCTCGAAAGTACAGGCATCACTGCACGCTCAGGAAAAGACTGGGGTGAAACTCTGGCCGGTGTCTGGGTTGCCCCAAAGTGGTGGCGCCATGATCTCCTGGCCCACAGCTTTCTTGCTTTGCTCTCAAGCCAAGGCTACACCGTCATTCCAGAGCGCCGGCTGCGCCGGGAGAACGCGGTCGACAAGCTTCCGGACGGCCTCGCGATTCCACCAGACAAAGGTGATGTCTTCTGGGTGGAAATTGAGTCCACCCGCAAATCCGGCAGGAACATGGATCTGATGGCGCGGGCCCTGATCAAGGTTGCTCTCGGCAAGGCACCTACACTGTCCAGGCTGAAGGCAAACCAGACGATGATCTGCTATGCGGACGGAGCCACCGACGAGCGGGGCTATCGCCTCGATCATCGGGCGCGTGTCCTCAACGCGCTGCAGCGCCATGCCTCAGACACCGTCGCGGTGTGTCTGTACAAACTGAGCCTGAAGGGGCTTGCCGTCACGGACTTTTCCGGAGAGGTCGTCACGATCACGCGCGATGCTGTGAAGCAGCGGCTACACCAGTGGCGCACCCTCTGGTGCGACACCACGGAGAACCTCGAGGGCGGCCAGGAACTCATCTTGGAGGGACTGCTACTCTCGGTCTGGCAAAAAAAGAACACCCTTTGGCGATGGCAGGTTGAAGACACACACCGTGTGGGTCAGGACGGATACCCGCTGATTCTCGAGTTTGGCGAGGCACTCACCAGGACTGCTGCGGAGGAGGCGTTGGCGGCACTACCACTCTGGGGGGACTAGCTGTACATCGTGCCGCTGGACACATCGCAGGGCCCCACTCCCCCCCGCCCCTCGCCCCGGCGAGGGGAGCGCTACACCGCCCGCAGGGGCTCGGGGGCAGGTCCCGCGATGCGAAACCTGCCCCCGAGCTCGAGGCTATGCTGGTTCAGACGCTGTCAAGGCAACCCTTCGGGCGGCCGCTGGCCGACCTTGACAGCGCCTGAACCAGCTCGACGTCCCGTGCTAACCTGCCGCGCCAGAACAACTCTATATCATGTGACGTATGAATATTGACCCACGCCCTGGGTTGCCGATGAGAAACGCGGCCTTGGCGGTCACCCTCATCTCTGCCCTCACGCTCCCCTTCCCGCTCCAGGCGAAGGAGATGGAGCCAGGACGGTGAAAGGAGCGCTCTGGGTGGGTGCCGCGATTCTGTTCGTGGCCGGCGTCCAGACCAGCAGCGCCGATGAACTCACCGGCCGCATCATCTCGGTTGCCGACGGCGACACCGTCACTCTGCTCGATGCCAACCTGCGCCAGCACAAGATCCGCCTCTCCGGCATCGATGCCCCCGAACGCCGGCAGCCGTTCGGCAACCGCTCACGGCTGCACCTGGGCGCACTCGTCTTCGGAAGGCAGGTGACGGCCTACTGCCCGAAAACCGACCGCTACAAGCGCGCGGTGTGCCGGCTCGAGGTCGACGGCGTCGATGCCAACCTCGCCCAGCTCGAGGCCGGGATGGCGTGGCACTACAAGGCGTACACGCGGGAGCAGTCCCCAGCGGACAGGTGGCGCTACGCGAAAGCGGAAGACCGCGCACGTGACGAACGGCAGGGCCTGTGGGCCGACCGGGCGCCGGTGGCGCCCTGGGACTTCAGGAAGGCGAGGAAAACCACCGCCCGGTGAGCCCTCACGCGCCGGACTTCGCCTCGGTTTTCCACTTCCGAAGGTAATCAACGAGCCGGTTCGCGCGCTCGGCAGGCGCATAGGCGATGTGCAGCAGAAGCTGAACCGGAACGGGGATATTGCGCTCGCTCTCATAGCGCGAACCACCGGATTGGGTCACCCCGACCCGCCCCCAGAACTGTGACTGGTTCATGCCATGCTTGTGGCGGAACGCCTTGATCTCGTCAGCCGAGGAGAAGATGAGTTTCGGGGCAGCCATCGTGCTCACCATTGATCTTTGAACGCCCTCATCATACTCCTTGGGCATTTCCCGTAGACGCCATGGCGCGCACGACACCGAGCGTCATCAGGCAGTCGCCGAGCGCACGGTGGGCGTTCTCAACGGTCACGCCCTGCTGCTGCGCTGCGGCCGAGAGCTTTTGCCATCGATACTGCCCTTTCTCCGCGCTCCACTCGCCGCGGAACTCGGCATAGGCCTGCATCGCACAATGGATGCGGCCTGGGTCGAGCACCTGGTCGAACCCCTGCGGCGCCTGCAGACCATAGCGGCGCGCGGTCTGGCTGATCACGCGGACGTCGAACTCATGGTTGTAGATCACGACCTGGCGGCCCTCGACCAGGCCGCAGAATCGGGCGTGAAGCTCTGACCAGGTCGGCGCGCCCGCGAGCATGGCATCGGTGATGCCGTGGATCGCGGCGGCCTCGGCCGGGACCGGTCCGCTCGGGCGCACGAGGGTGTCGAGCAGCACGGCCCCGGCGCAGTCGATCACGGCGAGCTCGACGACCTCGGCGTCGTCGCCGAGGCCCGTGGTTTCGGTGTCGAGGATCAGCGCATTGGCCTCGAGCCAGGCACGAGCCTGCCGGCTGATGGCCTCGCGAACAGCCGGATCAGCCATTACCGCCGACCTTGCCGCGCAAGGTTTCCATCAGCGCGGTGTTCTGCGCCTGCACGGCCTCGAGCTGGCCCGACAGACGCGCGGCGCTTTCACGCGCGGCGGCGGCTTCCTTCGCGATGGCATCGTGCGACTTCTGCGCGGCAAGCACCTTGTCGGCCCAACGCTGCGCTTCCTTGGCCGCTTCTTTGCGGTGTTCCTGGTGCGCCTGCTCGGCAGCGTCTACCTTCGCCTTCGCCGCGGCGAGCTCGTTGCGCAGGCCCTCGGCATCGGCCGCCGCGCGTTTGAGTTCGCCGCGCGCCTGGTCGACGTCGGCGTGCGCACGGCTGAGCTCGGCCCGCACCTGATCGACATCGGCGTGGGCGCGGTCGAGCTCGGCACGCAGATCCGCAACCCGGTGCTCGAGCTCGGCCGAAGTGGCTTCAGCACGCTCGGCACGGGTGGTCGCCACCCCCAGCTCGGCGCGCACCTGGGCGAGCTCGTCGCGCAGCTTCTGGAGTTCGGCCGCAGCGATCGCCGCCGTCTCGCGCGCCTCGCGCTCGAGCGCCTCGATCCGCGACTTCGCGAGCTCCAGCTCGGCGGCCTGGGCCTCGAACGCGTCCGAGAGCTCGACACGCATCTGGTCGAGCTCAGTGCGCTCTGCGTCCCAGGCCGACTGCGCCTCGCGCAAGGACTGGTTCGCCAGCTCCTGGGCCTGTGTCCAGAGCTGGGCGACCGCCAGTTCGTTGGCCTTGGCCACCACCTCGGGCACGGCGACCGCGATCGGCGCCGCCTGGGCGGTCTGTTGCCGCCGCCACTCGCGCATCGCCGCGGTCGCCGCATGCATGTCGACCTTGGCCAGGCGGCGGACCTGGTCGACCGTGGGCATGGTCTGCCGGCCGGATTCTTCGAAAATCTGGCTCGCCGCGGCGAAAACACGTTCGCGGGCATCGAGGGAGAGGCTCGGGTTCATAACGGCACTCCAATCGGGACTAGATAATAATCATAATAATATGATTATTATGATTATGCAAGTGATTATTTGCCCGCTGCTCACGCAGGGGGCCTTTTCCACGGAGGGCGCCACGCCCGTTCAGGACGGCTCAGGCGCCCAGAACCGAGGGGACGGCCTCGGCAGCGGGCAAAACGCCGCTCAAACGGGCTGTATCAGCGCCGGCGCATCGTTGCGGACGTTGCCCACCGCGCTCGAGACGGGATACGCCGCAAGCGCCGCCTCCGGGCACGGGCGCAGGAGCGCCTGCACCTGGTCGGCGGCGGTCGCCCCGTTGAGCCACGCCCACCAATCCCCCGGCGCCAGGATCACCGGCATCCGGTCGTGCAGCGGGCGCATCGCGGCGTTGGCCTCGGAGGTGACGATGGTGAAGGTGTCGATCGCTTCGCCGTCGGCCGGGCGCGTCCAGCGCTCCCACAGCCCAGCGAGCGCGAAAAACTCGCCCCCGACCGGATGGATGTAGAACGGCTGCTTGCCGCCGCCCTGCCGGTCACCGAGCGGCTGCCACTCGTAGAAGCCGTTGGCCGGCACGAGGCAGCGCCGGCGGTGGAACGCCGCCCGGAACGAGGGTTTCTCGGCGACCGACTCGCCGCGCGCGTTGATGAGCTTCGTGGCGATCGCCTCGTCTTTCGCCCACGACGGCACCAGACCCCAGCGCAGGCGGTGGATCACCCGCTCGCCGTTCGGTCGCTGGCGCACCACCGGCAGCCACTGCATCGGCGCCGCGTTCCAGCGCGGCTCGAACGCGAACCCTTCGGGCTCCGCCTCGAAAACCTCGCGCAGGCGCGAGACCGGACCGTAGAGCGCATAACGTCCGCACATGGCGTCCTCCTCCAGCCCCGGCGGTCGATCGCCGCCCCAAACCGGCCGCATTGGGCGAAAATAAGCTGTATTTTTTTACAGTCCAATCATGCGCGTGAGAGTTATCGGGGTCGTCTCAGAAAACGGATCGCAAAGTACGCTAAGCCGGTTGCAGCGGCCGCAGCGGCCTGAACTTGCCCGCGCCGATCTTGACGCTGCTACGCCAGAGGTAATCCCCGGTCAGGTTGATGTGCTCCCAGCCCAGCGGCGACAGGTACTGCAACAGGGCGTCATCGACAGCGTGGCCATGGCCACGCAGGGCGTTCGCCGCCCGCTCCAGATAGACCGTATTCCACAACACGATGGCCGCCGTCACCAGGTTGAGGCCGCTGGCTCGGTAGCGTTGCTGCTCGAAACTGCGGTCGCGGATTTCGCCCAGCCGGTTGAAGAACACGGCGCGGGCCAGCGCGTTTCGGGCCTCGCCCTTGTTCAGCCCGGCATGCACGCGGCGGCGCAGCTCAACGCTTTGCAGCCAGTCCAGAATGAACAGCGTGCGCTCGATGCGGCCGAGCTCGCGCAGGGCGACGGCAAGGCCGTTCTGGCGTGGGTAGCTCCCAAGCTTCCTGAGCATCAGCGAGGCCGTCACCGTACCCTGCTTGATCGAGGTGGCCAGCCGTAGGATTTCGTCCCAATGGGCACGGATATGCTTGATGTTGACCGTGCCGCCGATCATGGCCTTCAGCGCCTCATAGCCAGCATCGCCCTTCGGGATGTAGAGCTTGGTGTCGCCCAGATCGCGGATGCGCGGCGCGAAGCGAAAGCCCAGCAGGTGCATCAGCGCAAACACGTGATCGGTGAAGCCCGCCGTATCGGTGTAGTGCTCTTCGATGCGAAGGTCGGACTCGTGGTACAGCAGGCCGTCGAGCACGTAGGTCGAGTCGCGCACGCCGACGTTGACGACCTTGGTGTTGAACGGCGTGTACTGGTCGGAGATGTGGGTGTAGAACGTCCGCCCGGGACTGCTGCCGTATTTCGGGTTGATGTGGCCGGTACTTTCGGCCTTGCTGCCGGTGCGGAAGTTCTGGCCGTCCGACGAGGACGTGGTGCCGTCACCCCAGTGCTCGGCGAAAGGATGCCGGAACTGCGCATTGACCAGTTCAGCCAGCGCCGTCGAGTAGGTTTCATCGCGGATGTGCCAGGCCTGCAGCCAGGCCAGCTTGGCGTAGGTCGTGCCCGGGCAGGATTCCGCCATCTTGGTCAGGCCGAGGTTGATTGCGTCGGCCAGGATCGTGGTCAGCAGCAGGTTCCTGTCTTTGGCCAGGTCGCCCGACTTGAGGTGCGTGAAGTGCCGGGTGAAGCCCGTCCATTGGTCCACTTCCAGCAGCAGTTCGGTGATCTTGACGTGCGGGAGGATCATCGCCGTCTGGTCGATCAGCGCCTGCGCGGTGTCGGGCACCGCCGCATCCAGAGGCGTGATCTTCAGGCCCGACCCCGTGATGATGGCGTCCGGCAGTTCGTTGGCCAGCGCCATCCGGTTGACGGTGGCGAGCTGGGTTTCCAGCAGCGTCAGCCGGTCGTGCAGGTATTGGTCGCAGTCGGTGGCCACGGCCAGCGGCAATTCGCGGGCCTGCTTGAGGCTGGCGAACTTCGTGGGCGGGACCAGGTAGTCCTCGAAGTCCTTGAACTGGCGCGAGCCTTGCACCCAGATGTCGCCCGAGCGCAGCGCGTTCTTCAGTTCTGACAGTGCGCACAGTTCGTAGTAGCGCCGGTCGATGCCGGTGTCGGTCATCACCAGCTTCTGCCAGCGCGGCTTGATGAAGTCGGTCGGCGCATCGGCGGGCACCTTGCGGGCGTTGTCGCTGTTCATGCCGCGTAGCACCTCGATGGCGTCGAGCACGTCCTTGGCGGCAGGCGCGGCCCGCAGCTTGAGCACGGCGAGGAATTCCGGCGCGTAGCGGCGCAACGTTGCGTAGTGCTCGCCGATGCGATGCAGGAAATCGAAGTCCTCGGGCTGCGCGAGCCGCTGCGCCTCGGTGACGCTCTCGGTAAAGGCGTCCCACGACATGACCGCCTCGATGGCGGCGAACGGGTCGCTGCCCGCCTGCTTGGCTTCGATCAGCGCCCGGCCGATGCGGCCGAACAGGCGCACCTTGGCGTTGATCGCCTTGCCGGCTGCCTGGAACTGCTGTTGATGCTTGTTCCTGGCGGCATTGAACAGCTTGCCCAGGATGCGATCGTGCAGGTCGATGATTTCGTCGGTGACGGTGGCCATGCCCTCGATGGCGAGCGCCACCAGGGTGGCGTAACGACGCTGCGGCTCGAACTTCGCCAGGTCGGCAGGCGTCATCTGGCCGCCTTCGCGGGCAATCTTGAGCAGGCGGTTCTGGTGGACCAGCCGCTCGATGCCGGAAGGCAAGTCGAGTGCCTGCCACGCCTTGAGGCGTTCGATGTGTTCGAGCATGTGCCGCGAATTCGGCTTGGCGGGTGACTGGCGCAGCCAGGCCAGCCAGGTCGTCTTGCCGTCGTATCGGCGTTTCAGTAGCTCGTCGAGGCGATGCCGGTGGGTGTCTGTCAGCGGCGCGGACAGCGTGTCGTAGATGCGCCGGTTGGCACGGGTAATCGCCTCGGCGCAGATGCGCTCGATGACGCCTGGTGACGGGAGCAACACGCTCTTTCGTCGCAGCCCTTCGACCAACTCCGTCGCCAACACGAAACCTTTGTCTGTCTGCCAAGCCAGTTCATCCAGGGCGTGCACGCTGGGGCGATAGTGCCGCGTTGCAAAGGTCTGGAAACCAAAGACCGATTGCAGTTCCAGCAGGTGCTCGCGGCGTGTCTCGGCGCGCTGGCCATAGTCCGCCCACGCCTCTGGTGGCACCTTCAACTGCGCAGCCACCACACGCAGCAACGGCGGAAACGGCTCCACATCTACCGCGAGCATCACGCCGGGAAAGCGCATGTAGCAGAGCTGTACCGCGAAGCCAAGACGATTGGCTGGGCCGCGCCGCTGCCGGATGATGGAGAGGTCGGTTTCGTTGAACGTGTAGTGGCGGATCAAGTCCTCCTTCGTTTCCGGTAACGCCAACAGGATTTCGCTCTCGGCGGCAGACAGGATCGAACGGCGGGGCATGCAGACTCCCTCTTCTTGAAAATGAAGGTTTGCGACAAGTCCGCCCGAGCTTCCCGAGACGGCCCGCTCGCTGTTCGCGCTGGCATCCTATGGGCGGCGAGACCCGGAGTCCCTGGAGCGGTTACGCACCACGTTGGCCAAGGAGGGCATCCCCCGGAATTTACGTCACATTATGTGCCTGACTGACCCTTTGGATGTCGTAGTATAGATGACGGGTTAAATGACAAATTTTGACGGCCTGAACTTTCTGACTCACACTGTCACGTAATCGAACGTATATGTGACAGGTGAAGAGATGTTGATCGGCTATATGCGGGTGTCGAAAGCGGACGGATCCCAATCCACCGATCTGCAACGCGATGCACTGATCGGCGCCGGGGTGAGTCCTTCACATCTCTACGAGGATCTGGCTTCAGGCCGGCGCGATGATCGACCTGGGTTGAGTGCTTGCCTGAAGGCGCTCCGTGAAGGCGACACGCTGATCGTGTGGAAGCTCGATCGGCTCGGCCGAGACCTGCGCCATCTGATCAACACCGTGCACGACCTGACTGCGCGTAGCGTGGGATTGAAAGTCCTGACCGGTCACGGTGCGGCGGTCGACACGACGACCGCCGCGGGCAAGCTTGTGTTCGGAATTTTTGCTGCACTGGCCGAGTTCGAGCGGGAGTTGATTTCCGAGCGCACGATGGCAGGATTGGCATCGGCACGAGCACGCGGCAGGAACGGCGGGCGGCCGTTCAAGATGACCGCCGCGAAACTGCGATTGGCCATGGCGGCGATGGGGCAGCCTGAAACCGTGGTTGGCGATCTGTGTGAGGAACTCGGCGTCACTCGACAGACGTTGTACCGGCACGTCTCGCCAAAGGGCGAGATGCGTCCAGATGGCCTGAAGTTGCTTTCACGGGGCTGATCTTGGCCTGGAGGCGAATGGCTCACTACGGCCAGGAACTGCCGGTGACCGTTACATTTCATTTGCAGGCCGCTGACATTCGTCTATGTTGAAGTAATCGGATGACGCTTGGTTCGTTACGGCTAGTGGTAGCCGGCGATCACGTGTTCTTGTAGGCGGACATGCACCGCAAGCGAGCGGTATGCTGGAGGCGTTTTGTGCGAGGAAGCGATGAGATTCGCGCCGGCCATCAATAGAGTCGGGTTTAGTCTCATTTGCAGGTGGGCGAGTAGTGCGGCTTAACGTCTCGGTGGGGGCGAGGCTTCAACGGCGAGGCCTCCTGACCGTTGCCTAGCTAACCTTGAATGTTGGGCCTCACAATCACTCTTCTCCGAACCTTCAATATCGGGTGGAGGAAGCATGACAGATAACCCACAAATCTCCGATGAAGAAGCCATCGCGAGGTCTAAGATTGGGCGGCACGTCACGTACTTTGCGCTTACTGTCACTGGGTTACTCGGGTTCGTGGCAATCTTGGTTGCCATCAATGAGACCAGTGTTGAGAAGCGCTTTATATACGTCAAAGACATCTTGACAATAGTTTTGCCATTAATTGGCACTTGGGTTGGAACTGTCCTGGCATTCTATTTTTCCCGAGAGAACTTCGTTGCTGCTTCACGACAGACGGCAGATCTCGTTCGTCAGCTTACCCCGGAGCAGAGGCTACAGAGCATACCTGTTACCGAGGTGATGCTCGATATGACCGCTTCAACAACGACAAAGCTTTTACTCTCCACTCCAGGCGATGCTGAGAAAATCAAGTTGAAAACTGACCTCATTGAAGCGCTTCTTGAAAAGAATAATCGTAATCGTTTGCCTATCGTTGACAGCGCGGGCAAAGCTCTTTTTGTTTTACACCGGAGCTTTATCGACAAGTTTTTGGTCAAGCTCGCCCAAGGCGGTGGTACGTCGTTGGCGGATGCCACACTGAAAGATCTCTTGGCACAGGAAGAGCTGAAGACAATCTTCCAGTCCTTCGCAACGGTAGGTAAGGATGCAAAGCTCATCGCCATTAAACTAGCGATGGATGGGAACCCTAACTGCTCCGATGCGTTTGTGACCGAAGATGGAACCAAGGGATCGAAAGCGCTTGGCTGGATCACAAATGTCATCGTTCAGGAAAAGAGCGTCGCCTGATACTGTCGGTTTAACTGGAGGTTACAGCAGCATTCCAAAGCTTTGGGATGCTGCTGTAACCAATGAATTAGCTATTTCTGTCAGTACGCGAATGCGATCAGCCCTTCTCTTTGTCTTGATAGTGCAGCTTCTCGGCTGCGCCGGTGCTAGTGAAGGCAAGAGACGGGGATGGTTCGATTACGGCACAAGAACGAGCTCATGTGCGGCTGATTGCCAAGTGTGGGATGACGAAAGGGAAATCTGCTTAGGATTCCACGAATGGACGTCAAGACGTTGCATCGAACTTCTGACCCGTGGTCGTCGCTAGTTCTTGCATGGGCGATGCTCGGTGCACTGTCGGGCTGTACCGCAGTTGGTTATTGGGATGGCCCGAGTGGACGGAGTTGCAAAGCGTCATGTCGGACCCTTGCCGCTGATGGGAAATCATGTGTCGATTGGGCTTCCACGGCTTCTGACGCATGCGTAGGGAAATACACGACGGTCTATTCGTGCTGCGACCGAGCAGGGAACGAAATATGTCAGCTTTTTGTTCCAGGAGCAAAGGGGTTCGGCTGCTATTGTCAAGGAGTGGGGCCGTATGGACCTTTTGCTGTGCCGGGGCTTGCTTGTGAATAACCAACGGGGGCAGAAATGAGAATAGGATTTATCGTCGGGATATTGGTTCTACTGTCTGGTTGCTACACGGCGGGGCATGCGGGACGGACAACTGATAGTAAGGGGCTAGAAACTGCGTGTGCCGGTGGTTGTGCAGAATTTCGCAGTGACGGTACAGGATGTGCAAAGTTTCAAAAAGGAACCTCGGAGAGCTGTTCCGCTTACTTCAAGGAGATCTGTGCTGCATCTCCCAAGCAGTGTTCAAACAAATAGAAATAGCCTGCCAACACAGCGCCCCTCACCTTGAACCTTGAGCGGCTCCTTTTCCGCGAAACCACAGCCCGCAACGGGTCGAGACGACTCGTCGGCGAGCGGCGGCTTACGGGAAGCGAATCTCCAGCGACGGCTTTCCGGCGATGAACCCGAGTAGGTGTCGGTCGCATCCCGACCCTGAGGAGCCGGTCGCTCTCTTGGAAAGCTGCCGCTAGGCGTAGAGTGCGATTGGATCACGTACATGATCAGGATGGCTGACTTGAACGATGAACTCTGGTGGCAGTGCCCGAAAAATCTCAAATCCGAAGCCTTCGCCGCGCTGAGGGTGCATGTACTGGGGCTCCAATCTCCTCTTGAAATACGTTGCTACGAGGCTACCGGTGAGTTCCTCGAGAGTTCCCCATTGAAGCCAATTCAGTGGGACCTCGCATGTCAGAAGTGTCGGCCGACCTTGAAGCTTCAGCAACTGCGCGTAATCTATTTCTGAAGAGACATTCCTAAGTATTCCGATCGCGTACTCGCTTCCGTAGAGCAGATAGTGACCACAATGCTCAACTAGATGACGCCTACTGGCTTCAAAAAATACCCGACCTTCTCGATATCTGGGGTCCACTTGCGCGCTAGCTGAACGAAGTTCTTCTTCCGTGGGGCTCGGGCTATGATCGTCGCAAACGCGCTTGATCAGTGCCTCGAGTGCGGACTCTGCGTCCAATGGTCTTATACCAAAGCTTGTATAGGATTCGAGACTCGCAGGCCGGCATCCGTGATGCGCTGCCAGGTGCGTAAAGCAAGACCGCAATTCTTCAAGTATTTTTGATCGCAGTTCGTGTGCGTCGCTAAGATAACCAGGAAGAAGACGCGAGAGCCAACTCAGATCGTCAGTGGTGACATCGTCGCATTCTTCTTGCCTCAGTTGACTCACTACCGAGTCGTTAAAGATTGCAGGTAGAAGACGCTCGACCTTCGCCATCCAAGTCTGTGCGTCTTCCCAAATGAGTGGAACACGGTTGGTATTTTTCATTCTTGACGCCTAATATCGCGGGACTCGCCCGACTGTGCGGCCCTTGGCGCTGATTCCGTGCGATCTTGGGCTTAGCGGTGCGGTGTGAAACTCATGGAGCAACTGCATATCGCTATTGGGAGATCGTATTCCGCCTCTTTAGCTGCTCTACGAACATCCGAGCAGAACGAAGCCGTCCATTTTTGTAATCGGCATAACTTGCATCGTGGTCGTTAACTAAATTCTCCATTGATTTCTCAATGCCGGCTACTAACAAGGGCTCGAAATACGTCAAGCATGAGTCGTCAATGCTGTGCTCAAGCTCGCCGGTTGCTACCGCCTCACAGTACCAAACGCCATATTGCATAACATTAAGGTCGCGACGCTCTCCATAATCTTCTTGAGCGGCTGCAAAGAACTTATTCCAATATTTATTGGCAGTTTCTTTTAGGTTTCTCTCTGCAAATATTCCAGCGATTAGTGCCAGATCTGACCACGTGCCGAGTTTCACGGACCGCAGATAGACTCGCAACGCCATTTCGAGATCTTGTCTCACAAAACCATTGCCCCAACGATAGATGCTACCTGCCGCCGAACATGCTGCGGCATGCCCGAGGGCTGCGGCCTGCTCAAAACATTTGACGGCCTCTCTTGGGTTCGGCAGCGTCGTCTCGGTACCATCCATGTATGCGAGCCCGAGTTCGTAGAGATTTTCCGCCAAGTCCTCAGACGTTTGAGGTGGTATTTCGCTGGGGTCCTCACTGTAGCCTGTACTGATAGGCATGAGATTAGCTGCCTGAGCGACGGTCTGAACTACGACGTGTAGAGGGGCATTGAAGAACTCCCGATTCTGCGCGTGGCGATACCCACCTCGCTCAAGTTCGCGGTGCACCCAGGCTTCAGCGCTGTCACAGTCTGAAACCGGTTGCTGAAATATAAGTGAGAAGGGCTGAGGCACTCCAGTTGGAGAGGAAAGTTCGGCGACCCGAGTATCGGGCTCTCTCGTGGTCTTTCCAACCTTGGAAAGGCCGGGCATCGTCGGGTTTGTCAAGACGTACAGAAATCCTTTTGCCACTTGAATCTCCATTAGAACGACATAGCAGGGGCTTTATTAAGGCGGTTTCAAGTCTGAAGTGCAACACCGCCCTCCTATTCATCGGGCTCTATGCCGTTTCCAGTGGAAATTGACTTCTCAACAAACATGATCTGCGGTGGTACAACCGCCCGACACTGACGCCGACCTCGCACCCGATGAACAACCAGATCGAAGCCCTCTTCACCACCGCACTTGGCCTGCAGCCGCCCTGGCACGTCGCCAAGGTCGAGCTCAACACGGCCAAGCGGCGCATCGACTTCGAGGTCGAGCACACCGGCAAGCGTGCAGCCTGCCCTGCGTGCGGGGTCGAGCATCAGTTGATCCATGACCGGGTGCGCCGCAGTTGGCGAGGCTCTATGCCGTTTCCAGTGGAAATTGACTTCTCAACAAACATGATCTGCGGTGGTACAACCGCCCGACACTGACGCCGACCTCGCACCCGATGAACAACCAGATCGAAGCCCTCTTCACCACCGCACTTGGCCTGCAGCCGCCCTGGCACGTCGCCAAGGTCGAGCTCAACACGGCCAAGCGGCGCATCGACTTCGAGGTCGAGCACACCGGCAAGCGTGCAGCCTGCCCTGCGTGCGGGGTCGAGCATCAGTTGATCCATGACCGGGTGCGCCGCAGTTGGCGACACCTGGATTTCTTCCAGTTCGAAGCGTGGTTGCATGCTGAGGTGCCGCGCGTGCAGTGCTCGGGCTGCGGCAAGACCGCGCAGTTGCCGGTGCCGTGGGCACGCGAGGGCAGTGGCTTCACGTTGCTGTTCGAGGCGCTGGGCCTGTCGCTGTGCCGGGAATTGCCGGTAACCCAGGCCGCCAATCAGATGCGGGTTGCGCCAAAGCGGCTGTGGCGGCGGGTGCGCCACTATGTCGAGGTGGCCCGCGCCAAGGACGACATGTCGGGCGTGCGGCACGTGGGCATCGATGAGACCAGCGTCAAGCGTGGGCACCAGTACATCACCGTGGTGCATGACTTGGCGGCCCAGCGCTTGCTGTTCGCCTGCCCCGGTCGTGACCATCAAACCTTGGGAGCCTTTGCCGATGACCTGCGTGCGCACGGCGGCGATCCGGCCAGGATCGAGCACGCCTGCATCGACATGAGCGCGGCCTACGCCAAGGGGATTGGCCAGTCGCTGCCCAGCGCGCAGATCAGCTACGACCGCTTCCACGTCGTTGCCCTGGCCAATGCGGCGATGGATGAGGTGCGCCGCGAGGAGATGCGAACCTCGGCTGCGGCGGTCCGCGAAGCGGTCGGCGCAGACAGCAAGAAGACCCTTCGCCAGTTGCTGTGGGGCATGCGAAAGGACGCGGCGAGCTGGACCCGCGCGCAGTTCGAGGCGATGCACTGGCTGCAGCGCTCGAACCTGAAGAGCGCGCGGGCCTGGCGGCTCAAGCAGGCCCTGCGGCTCGTCTACCGCGAGGCGCGCGACAGCAACAGCGACGCGATCGCCCTCGGGGCACTGACGAAGTGGATGAGTTGGGCGCGACGCTCGCGGCTCGAACCGTTCAAGCGCCTGGCGGCCACGTTGAAGGAACATCTCGGTGGCGTCGTGCGCGGCATGCTCGATGGGCGCAGCAACGCCTACGTCGAGGCGATGAACGGCCTGCTTCAGAAAGCGAAGTCCGCTGCCCGAGGCTTCCGGGACCCCGAGAACTTCATCGCGATTGCCTACCTGCGCATGTCCAAGCTCAAGCATCTACCACAAAGCCCCTTGGTGCCGGCCATCCCCCGCGACTACGGGCGCTACCGTCATGTTTGTTGAGAAGTCAATTTCCACTGGAAACGGCATAGAGCCTCCCCCGCGACTACGGGCGCTACCGTCATGTTTGTTGAGAAGTCAATTTCCACTGGAAACGGCATAGAGCCATTCATCGGAGCCCGCAAGTTTGGGCTAGCTCATGACTCCTTCCCGTTCTGGACTCAGGTAGAAGCGCTAGGAATCTCAGCAACTTAGCGAACGCCGGCGTGATGATGTCCGAGTGCGGAAGCCCGGCAGACAGCGCTTACCGCGCACATCCGCACGCGCCGCACGTACACACGATCCAGCCGCACTCAACACATTCAATTTCAACTTTATTATCAAGCGGGTTCTTACATGACCAGCAGTGAGTAACCCGATGGGTCTTGACTGGATTCTTCTTCCTCACTCCATAATCGGGAAGCCCCCTGTGTCGAAGAAAATTGGCGTGAGCCACATCTGGAGGTGCTTTAAGCGACATTCCGTTGTAAATCTTGAAATCATTGTAGGCGCCGACAAGTTGGACAAACTCTTGGTCGGACACATTTGGCGATAGTTGTTCTTTGAAGTCCTGTCGTTCGAAGTCAGCAGTTTTTCGCGAAGCAAGAACAAAGGCACGCAGCATGCCGTTCTCAACTCCGTTCTGCACAGCCTCATCTAGGAGCACAAGCCCCAGTTTTGCATGCTGTGCAAGCCAGAATAGCCAGCCGTTCGTCGAGACTCTTCGGGCTCCCATGAAACTTCCTTTTTATTTGGGGACGACTTTTGGAATCACAGTGCTTGGTCTTTTACTTGCTCATCCGTTACTGGCTCGGTTCGACCCTGGACCTCCGTTGGGCTTTAAAGAAAGAAGTCGCTCAACGCTCACGGGTCACAGCCGAATTTTCAAAGCCACCTTGGTGGTTTCACGCATAACGTTTTTGTCCCCGGGCAAACACATTTATTGCGATCTTCCTACCAACGTTCTCGGGTTTGCAGCAATACAGGCCGGGTCCGTATGGGCACCCCCAGTATCTTGTGCTATCCGGGTGGCGAGGATTGGGTTGCTTCCGATCACGCAGGATTCTTTTTTCGCCACAACCAGCACAGATTCTCTCTTTCGGCCCGAGGCCAAACATTTTGAGCAAACTCATCATGTCATCCTTTCAAACCAAGATCTCTCGTTTTTGCTTCTCATAAACGAGGATGCTAGATTGATCCAAGCCAGCTTGAACAATTCTAGTTTCCCCGGCCTTATAACGCTGGAGGTCAACGATCAGCGAAAGCAAATCTTCAAGCTCTGGCTTCCACGGCTTGGCATCAAACGCCCAAGTAGCCATGCCTCCACTTTCATCCACTCCCTTCACAGCCGACATATCGAGTTCGATAGCAACATCAACGTCGCTGTCAGGGCGATGTTGTTCACGAGCACGACTACCGAACAACCAGAGTCGACCAACCAAAGGTTCTTTGGCAGCCCAGGCAGTAAGTAGCGCATGTATCTCGGCTAATTGCATAGGAAAAAACTAAGTGCAGAATAGAATGGTGGGAAAAGTTGCGGTCAACGACATAGTGGGGTGATCCGATCCATGCTGGACTTAGGTGGAGAGCATACCGACTCGACCGGATGACCGCTATCCGGATCGGGTGGCGACCGGCTGCTGATGGCCGGGTGTGTGAGGTCACGAACGGCAGCTTCATGGCAACGAAACTCGCAGTAGGCTGGTCTGCCTGACCGGCGGCTTCAGAGAAGTCTGGATGGCCGCTTTGGGTCGTCAAGAGACCGTCGCTAAAAATGTCAAATACTTAGCGCACGATTATTTCCGAGTTCTGCGGCGCCCCAGCGCCACTGATTATTAACCCGGCCCTTAAATACGCTCACTACGCAGCATACGCAGCGGCCGGGTGTTCGAAGTAGGACCGGACACGCTCGGGGAGCGAGGCGATGCGGTCCATGATGGCGTGGGCCTTCTTCAAGAGCTGCGAATCATCGCGGCTGGGCGGCTCCAGGCGCAGCGCGGTCTTGAAGTCGTGATTCAGGTATTCGTCCGGATTGGACTCGGGCGCATAGGGCGGCAAGTAGAACAGCTCGATCTGCGCACGACGCGTCTCGACCCAGGCCTGGACGAGCTTGGCGTGGTGCACCCGCAGGTTATCGACAATCAGGAACACCTTGCTCGCCGCACTGGCGATCAGTCGCTCGAGAAACTCGATGAAGCGTTCGGCGTTGATCGTGCCCTCGACGATCTGGAAAGCGATCTCGCCCCGGTTGGTGATCGCCGAGATCATCGATAGCTTGGCCCAGCGGGCCGACGCCTCGAGCACGGGCGTGCGGCCGGCCGGCGCAAAGCCTCGAATCCAGTTCGTATCTTCCTTGACCGCCGTTTCGTCCGCCCAGTAAATGACCGCGCCTTCGGCCTTGGCGCGCGTGGCAATGGCCGGGTAGCGCTCGCGCAGCCAAGCCTGGACCAGATCGCTGCGCTGCTCCATCGCCTTCTTGACCGGGCGCTGGGCGGTGTAGCCCCAGCGCTTCAGATACTTGCCCACGAGGCGATCGGACAACTGCAGTCCAAATTGCTGCTCCACCAAGGCCTGGATCGCCCGCCGGGTCCACAGGGCAAAAGGCAAGCTCAGCTGTTCGGGCACCGCAGCCACGATGCGCTGCCGCACCCAAACCTCCTGCGCCATCGTCAGCTTCCGGCAGGCCCCATAGGGACGGCCTCGCGTCTTCTCGACCAACGCCCCGACACCGTCCGTGCGCGCTTTCCTCAGCCACGCCTGCACCGTGCGCACATGGACTCCGGCGATCTTCGCCAACTCCACGCCCGTCATTCCGGACTGCGTGTTCAGGCGCAGCACCATCTTGCGCAGCGTCTCGCGCCCTTCAGGACCCAGCTTGCGTGCATCGATCTTTTCCATGCACACATTATAGAGAAAACAGCCTATTTAAGGGCCTGATTAATAACTCAAATGGCGGCTGGCGGCTGGTGACACGACTGCTTGTTCTACCGCCCATTCCTACGCTGTACCACTGGGAGCCGGCCTCAGCGCACGCTTAGCGTACTTTGCGATCCGTTTTCTGAGACGCCCCCAAGAAGGCTTTTCTGCCCGCACTCAAGAAAGTGCTCGCGGTGTATCCGAAGGCAAAAGTCGAGCAAGTCACAGGCGGGCTGCTGCTTTTCCCCTCACCGCCTCCTATCCCCTATAAATAATTGTATTCATTGTGAATTTTGCAGGTGCACGCATAATCGCACCCCTTTTAGCCAATTCGCATGGAATGTAACGGCGCGCGGTGGGGGCGATCGCCAGGATCTGGATAAGCCTGTGGACCGTCGGAGTTGTCCACGCATAGTCGCCCCCCCCGTCCACGCATAGTCGCCCCCCCCTTTCCGGGATTTGCGCGCATAGTCGCCCCCCCCAGGTACGCATAAAGACCCCCCCCCTAAACCTTTAGGTAATGCCTTTAGCTTTTTTCCTTTATCTCTTGACCTGTAATAGGTCGCACGCACTGTGGATAAATCGCATATCCGAAGCCGGGCGAGGGGCACCCCTACGGGGTTCCCCCGGCTGCGCCGGCCCCCCCTCCCCATTGAACAGGCCCCCCCAGGGGGGCCATAAACCAGCCCCCCCAACCGAGCTTCACCGCTCCGGCAATCTCTAGCCCAACCACCCCGGCACCGCCGAAAAAGGCGGTCTGCAGAGAAGCAAAGCAGGGAGCCGGCAAGCAGCTTTCCTGCAGCAGGGTGACGCACTGAACCGCAGATGGGCGGCGCGCGGTGCGACAATCCAGGCCGAACTCAATCCTCCGAATACCCCGATGACCACCCGCCAAGCCCCAGAAATCTTCCAGATCCCGCTCGACGACCTCGACCCGGCGGGCCTGCCGCCGCGCGGCACGCCCGAGTTCGAGCAGGCGGTGATCGGGCGCTACGCGCTCGACTACGCGGCGCGGGGCTGGCAGGCCGTGGTGGCGGTCGATGAGGGTTTCGTGCGCGTGGTCGCGGTCCCCGAGCGCGGGGTCGAGCCGAAGGCCTACGTGCTGGGGCTGCTGCAAAACGGCTTCCTGGAGGATGCGCTGCCGGTGCTCGAGGCGCTCGACGGCATGCTGGACGACGCCGAGATCGCCTACAGCCACGGGCTGTGCCTGTCCGAACTGAGGCGACCGGCAGAGGCGGTCGCCCCGCTGCAGCGGGCGGTCGAACTCGACCCCACGCACGCGAACGCGTTCATCGCGCTCGGGGTAGCGTTCGCGCGCACCGGGCGCGCCGACGAGGCCGCCGACGCGCTGCGCGACGCGGTCAAGCTCGAGCCGGAGAACGCCTTCGCCAAGCGCAACCTGGCGGCGGTGCTGATGCGTTCCGGCCGGACGGCCGAGGCGCTGCCGTTCTTCCGCCAGGCGGCGAGCCTCGCGCCGGCGGATCCGGGGGCGCAGCTCGGGCTCGCGCAGTGCCTGGAAGAGCTCGGGCCCTCGCACGTGAAGGAGGCGGCCGAGCAGTACAAGGCGGTGGTCAAGCGTTTTCCCGAGCACCAGGCGGGCGAGATGGCCGAAGAGGCGCTCACGCGCATCGGGCAGGACGAGCTGCGCGCGGCGGTCGACGGCGGGCTGCGCATGGACGCGGTGATGTACATGCAGGCGGCGCTGGACCGCTTCGCCAAGCTCGACCAGGCGAAGGTCGGGCAGATCGTGATGGAGATCGCGCTGCTCGGCCGCAACGGGCTCGAGATCAACAAGCCGGCCGTGCGCTACACGCTCGAGAACCTCGAGGGCGAGTTCTCCGGGCTGGCCCTGCTGGCGTACATGCACGTGGGGTTCCGGATGTTCGACGCCAAGGGCGACGCCGGAACCGGGCTCGATCGCGAATACGAGGCGGCGGTGAAGATGCGCCGCGAGCGCTGAGCCCGGCGAGGATCCCGACATGAGCCAGCTCCCCGAACGCTACCAGGCGGCGATTGCGCCGCTGATCGACAAGGCGCGCGAGTTTCTCGAGAAGGGCGAGGAGCTCGCGGCGATGGCCTTCGTCGGCAACTTCACTACCGGGGCGACGGTGCCGACGCCGCTCTTCGGGCGTGGGCCTGCCGACAAGGACGTCGCGGCGCGCTCGGTGAAGATGCTCGCCGAGCAGCTCAACGCCGACTTCGTCTTCGTGCTGATGGAGGCCTACAGCCTGCGGGCCGACAAGGTCGCCCGTTACGAAGAGATCCTCGACGAGTACGGCTCGCTGGCTGATTGCCCGGCGAGCTGGCGGATCGACGTGGTGAGCCTGTCGCTCGAGACGAGACACGGCGTGTGGGTCGCCCAGGTGCCGATCAAGCCGAAGGGGATCAGCAAGAAGAAGCGCACGATCGGGGTGCCCGAGTTCCGGCATTACACCGAGGTGCAGGGGCGGTTCACGGATCTGTTGCCGGTGAAGGAAGGCGAGGGCGGGGCCGGCGGGACGCTGCACTGACCAGGTGTAATTCATATCCAACCGATCGCATCCGTCCTGGCGTGTCGGACCGGCCCTGCTCCCGACTGAATCAAGTCATCCCCGGTAAGACCCACAAGGCTGGCGCCCGTCGCCGTCCCCCGATTTTCCCCTGCAGCGGTAGACCCACACGCGATCTGCCGTCGGGTGGCATCCTCCGTTGTTGCGGTATGACTGGGCGACGTCGTCCCGGACCTCAAGCAACGTGATCCGCGCGTCCACCCATGACCTCCCTCCGCCCATGTTCTGCGTCGGTGTCCAAGAGACAAGATGGACCCTGTTGGGATGGACCGCCACGTCTAGCAACGAAGCATGGGAACCGTCGGCGGGCGTCGTTGAGAGCACGTCGATCGATATGCGGCATGTCTGGTAACCGCTGTTCGTGTGAAGGTCGTACCTTGTCGTCTCCCCGTCAGGCTGGTATGTGAGCCCGGCCAGTACCGTGGCGAAATCTACGGCATTGGGCGGGACGCCGACGTACGAGGCAAGGCTTTTCAGTGCAGACGAACACCCCGAATGGTTCAGGCACTCGGCTGTGGTGTCCATGATCCCTTTGGGTTCCATCGTGACATCAAAGACCAAAGCCTGAGCCCTGAACTCCTGGGCTAACGCGGGCTGGCACGCAATGGTGATAAGCGAGACCGCTAAGGCGTGTTTCATGTGTCTCATGGCTTCCTCCGTTTTTCGTATTTGTTACGGCTGCATCACGCCGGGGACCTTCTGGCCTTCAGGATGTGAGTGCATACGGTCAGCATAGGACGATGTAGATAAATTGCCACGCGTCTTCCTGGACTGGTGCTGTATCGAGAGGACGCCTTACGAGACAGCCAAAATCGTCTGTCAAGCCCCTCCCGGCTTGTCGACCGGTACGGCCCACCATTCCTGCGCATGCTGCGCGATGGCCTCGGGGCTGCGGCTGTCGACCTGGAACCCGCGCAGCAGCAGCCCGCGCGGGGTGATCCGCAGCACCTGGACGTCGAACAGCGGCGGCAGCAAGCCGCGCTTGGCCGAGGTGCCCCAGCGTTCCCACAGTTGCGCCGCGTGCAGCGGCCGCTTCTCGGCGGTCCCGATCGGGATGTCGCCTATGCTCAGGGTGCCGGTGATGCCGGGGTCGGCCAGGCACGCCTCGCGCGGGCGCCGAACTCCGGCCACCATCAGTTCGATGACTTTCACGCGCATGATTTGACTGTAAAAAAATACAGCTTATTTTCGCCCAATGCGGTCGGTTTGGGGCGGCGATCGACCGCCGGGGCTGGAGGAAAACGCCATGTGCGGACGCTATGCGCTCTACGGTCCGGTCTCGCGTCTGCGCGAGGCCTTCGAGGCGGAGCCCGAGGGGTTCGAGTTCGAGCCGCGCTGGAACGCGGCGCCCATGCAGTGGCTGCCGGTGGTGCGGCAGCGGCCGAACGGCGAGCGGGCGATCCACCGCCTGCGCTGGGGCTTGGTGCCGTCGTGGGCGAAGGACGAGGCGATCGCCACGAAGCTGATCAACGCGCGCGGCGAGTCGGTCGCCGAGAAACCCTCGTTCCGGGCGGCGTTCCGCCGCCGGCGCTGCATCGTGCCGGCGAACGGTTTCTACGAGTGGCAGCAGGTCGCCGGTGAAAAGCAGCCGTTCTACATCCATCCGGTCGGGGGCGAGTTTTTTGCGCTCGCCGGGCTGTGGGAGCGCTGGACGCGGCCGGTCGATGGCGAGGCGATCGACACCTTCACGATTGTGACCACCGAGGCCAATGCGGCGATGCGGCCGCTGCACGACCGGATGCCGGTGATCCTGGCGCCGGGGGATTGGTGGGCGTGGCTGAACGGGGCGACGGCGGTCGAGAAGGTGCAGGCGCTGGTGAGGCCGTGTCCCGAGGCGGCGCTTGCGGCGTATGCGGTGGGGAAGGCGGTCGGCAATGTCCGCAACGACGGGGCGGGGCTGATACAGCCGCTCTGAGCCGGTTTTCGGCCATCGACCGGCGTCTTCCCTTGTCTCCCCGCCGTTCGTGGCACTGCGCCTGTTTTCGAGCGTGGTGGCTCAGGTAAAAACGGCTCTTTCTTGGGCTCGTCTCGGAAAACGGAAAATAAAGCACGCTAAGCCGGTCGCTGCCAGCGGGGGTATCGGGGTGCATAGCTGCTTGCATAATCATAATAATCATATTATTATGATTATTATCTAGTCACGCCCGGAGAACTCCACATGAACCCGAATCTTCCCCTCGATGCCCGCGAGCGTGTCTTCGCTGCGGCAAGCCAGATCTTCGAAGAGTCCGGCCGGCAGACGATGCCCACGGTCGACCAGGTGCGCCGCCTGGCCAAGGTCGACATGCACGCCGCAACCGCCGCAATGCGTGAGTGGCGCCGCCAGCAGACCGCTCAGGCGGCGCCGATCGCCGTCGCAGTGCCCGAAGTCGTGGCCAAGGCGAACGAGCAGGCGATCGCCCAGCTCTGGACGCAAGCTCAGGAGCTGGCGAACCAGTCCTTGCGCGAGGCGCAATCGGCATGGGACGCAGAGCGCACCGAGCTCGACCAGATGCGCGTCGAGCTCTCCGATGCGTTCGAGGCCCAGGCCGACGAGCTCGAGCAGGCCAAGTCGCGGATCGAGGCGCTCGAACGCGAGGCGCGCGAAACCGCGGAGATTGCCGCGGTCGAGATCCAGAAGCTGCGCGATGAACTTGGGCAGGTGCGCGGCGAACTGGGCGCTGCGACCAGTCGCGCCGAGCGTGCCGAAGCGACTGCGGCCGAGCTCGAGCATCGCGTGGACGACCTGCGCGCCGAGCTCGAGCGTGCGCACGGCGATGTCGACCAGGTGCGCGCCGAGATCAAGCGCGCCGCGACCGACGCCGAAGGCCTGCGCAGTGAGCTCGCAGCGGTGCGGGCGAAAGCGGAGGCTGCCGAGCACGCCCACCAGGAGCACCGCAAAGAGGCTGCCAAAGAAGCGCAGCGCTGCGCCGACAAGGTTCTCGCTGCGGCGAAGGAGCGCGACGAGATGAGCAAGGCGACTGCCGACGCGCGCGAGTCGGCCGCACGTCTTGCCGGCCAGCTCGAAGCTGTCCAGGCGCAGAACAAGGCGCTGATGGAAACCTTGCGCGGCAAGGTCGGCGGCAATGGTTGATCCAGCCCGCCGCGCGGCGATCAACCGGCAGGCCTGTGCCTGGCTGGAGGCCAATGCGCTGATCCTCGACACCGAAACGACGGGCCTCGGCGACGACGCCGAGGTCGTCGAGATCGCGGTGATCGACTGCGCCGGAAACGTGCTGCTCGATACCCTCGTTCGCCCGAGCGGGCCGGTCCCGGCGGAGGCCGTCGCGATCCACGGCATCACCGACGCCATGCTCGCCGACGCGCCGACCTGGTCAGAGATCCACGATCGATTCTGCTGCCTGGTCGAGGGCCGCCAGGTCGTGATCTACAGCCGGGAATTCGACGCGCGCCTGATCAGCCAGACCGCGCGCCGGTACGGCTTGCCGGCGCCGAAGGGGTTCGACCAGGTACTCGACGACGACCGCATTCATTGCGCGATGCACGCCTATGCTGCGTTCCGCGGTGAGTGGAGCGAGGAGAAGGGACGCTATCGCTGGCAGAAGCTCTCGGCAGCAGCCGAACAGCAGGGTGTGACCGTCGGCAACGCACACCGTGCGCTCGGTGATTGCGTGATGACGCTCGGCATCATCCGCGCGATGTCATGCTCATTTGATGACAAAAGCGTATGATAATGGTCTTAATCAATTCAGGAGCGCACCATGGCTGCACCGAAACTCATCTTCTCCACGCCCACCGAGATCAAGCTATTCCGCCGGCAGCACAGCATGAGTCAGGCCGAGTTCTGGGCGAGGATCGGTGTCACGCAGTCGGGCGGATCCCGGTACGAAAGCGGGCGCACCATCCCCAAGCCAGTCCAGCTCCTGCTGCACGTCGTCTATGCGCCCGACGCGCGCACGCAACGCCTCGTCGACTACCTGCGCACCTGGAAGACCCCGGGTGAAGTCGAGTCCGAGGCCTGAAGAACCTTCACCGCCCCGCAGCGTCCCGCTTCGCGGCTCGTCTGAAGTCCCACGGCGCCACCGGCGCCCGATCGGCCCATAGGCCGCGCCGCTCCTCTTGCGCGCGGTTCTCGGCGTGCGCGTAGCGCAGCCGGTCCATGAGCGACTGCTCCCGCTCGTATTCCCGGTAGTGCCACGCCATCCCCGCCGCCACCTGGGCGAGGTTGGCGTCGATCCCGTCGACCTTGATCTTGCACACCGCCCGCTTGTAGCGGTCGGTTTTCCGGCAGTCGGTGGTGACCTGCTTCCCGAGCACAAGTTGATCCAGGTGCTCCCGCGAGCGGTGTCCGAAAGCCTGCTTGCGCTCGGGCGCGTCGATGCCGGAAAGGCGGATCTTGTGCTGCCGCTTGCCGGCGTCGAGCAGGGTGACGGTGTCGCCGTCGGCAATCGAGACGATCCGGCCATCCAACGTGTATCCTTGGCCGTAAGCATTAAATGGTATAAAAAATGCGGCGGCAAAAAATAGAAAAATAATATAAGTCAAGGGGTTGAAAATTCTTATGATTAAATTTGTTGTAATTTTATTTGTTAGGATTCTAATTTCTTTAGCTGTAATTTCTGGCTTGACTTATATTGGGTTTTCTTTTGGTTTTTGGTGGGGTCTTGCTTGTTTTGTAATTTCTTTGGGTCTTGCTAAGGGCATAGTATTTTATGATGAGCCTTCTAATTATAATTACAAGACCGTTTCTACGTGCTTGCGTTGCGGCGGTGCTGGTAACAGAACAGCTTCTTCAAACGGTAGGGTCGGCTTCGTTTGCGAGGATTGCAGACGTTTCTGGACTGAGCGAGATAACTAGTGATGGCGTTCGACAGCGCAATTGGTAGTCAGAACCACTCGAACCGATGCGCTCGCCACTCTGCCCCGTCCACGATCCCTTCGCGGTACAGCTCCGGCCAGTTGCGGAAGAACGGCACGAAACCCGTGTCCGGCGCCCGGAACATGAACACCGCCAGGCCGCAGGCCAGCACGACCACCCCGCTCAGGATGTACTCGCCCATGCCGCCGGTCCGCATCCGGCCGCCGAGCAGGGTCGTGCGGCGGTCCGACCACCACGACACCGGAACGCCGGTCACGGTGAGCGAGTCCTGCAGCCAGTGACAGATCGCCCCCACGGCGAAGGCCACGCCCCAGCCGCGGAAATCCCACACCAGCAGGAAGAAGGCCGCGGCGGTTAGCCAAGTCAGCAGCACATGCGTAACCGTGCGGTGTTTCACCTTGCGCCCGGCGGTGCTACCGATCCACTCCATCCAGTCGGGAGCGGTCGAGCCGAGCATCGCCAGCGGGACCATGCCAGGGTCGATTACCGCGGCGATCGAGCCGGCCACGGCGACATGGTTGAACCATCTCACGGCCGGTCCTTGATGACGCGGTCGAGCTCTGCCTCCACGTCGGTGCGATCGACGCACATCCCTACCAGCAGAAGTTTTGCGGCGGTCAGATCGGCGGCAACCGTCATTAGCGTCGACTCGATACCGGCGACCTTCGCGATCGCATCGATCTGCTCTTTCGTCTCGGTCACGCCGGCGGCGACCCGCCGGCTGCTGCGGGCCTCGATTGCGCGCCAGAGCCCGAGCTCGCGCCGTGCGATCGCACGCGCGGCGAGGAGCTGTTCGATCTTGCCGACGTTCTGCGCGACCAGCGAGCGCCGCATGGCTTCGCGCTCGCGCTCCCGATCGAGCTCGAGCGACGAATATAGCGGGATGCGCGCGACGATCCCGGCGTAGGTCGAGGTTTCTGCGGTCTGGACGAGCGCATTCGACTCGCCCTGCTGGTTCGCGTAGCGGCCCTCGAGCGCGATCTCGGGCTTCCACCAGGTCGGCGACGGAAAGCAGGTGATGACCAAGTCGTAGAGCCCGCGCGCATCGAGCACCGGCGGCGGCTCGAGCGCGCCGGCCGGCGGTTGATCGCGCACCTCGTCGGCACCGTCGAAGCGCGGCAGGTGCCAGGGCGGCGGCGGTGGTTTGTCGTCGGCGGTTGCGGCGTGTGCTGTGCTCGCCAGCACACCGGCGACCAGGAGGACGAACCAGGCCACGGCGGCGAGCCAGAAGAATGCTGCGAAGCGCAGCCAGGGCGAGAGCTTCATGATTGCTTTGCGGAACGGGCGCCGCGCCCGAGAAGGTGAAGGCCCCCGACCACAGCCGCCACCGGCCAGGCGCCGGCGGCGGTCGCCAGCACGGCGATCATCCAAGCGATCACCGCAGTCATGTCATAGGGCGCATCGCTGTCCAGGTGCACGTACTCCGGACTGCGCGCCTGCAGGGCCATCCGGAGCGTGATCGGGATCCGGCCCTCGCTGGTCGTCGTCGTCACCACGCGCCCGGCGCCGCGCACCACCTGAACCATGATGTCCGCCTTCCGGCCGGTGAGCAGGTGGGCGTCGTCGATCAGCACCGCGGCCCGGTTCGTTTCGACCCACGAGATCAGGCGCTCGGTGCGCTCCCAGGTGCGGAGCTTGTTCCACCGCTCGCCGTTCTGCTCGACGTGGGCCTTGATGCGATCGTCTTCGGCCCACGCCGATAGCGGCATGTGCGCCCGGAGCATCAGTACTGGGTGCTTGCGCCAGATTCCCGGTGCCTGCGTGTGCAGGCGGGTGATCCAGCGCGTCTTCCCCGAGGAGTTCGCGCCGCTGACCAGCCAATCGGTTTTCACCGAGAGCGCTTTCTCGTCGAGGACCGGGCCGTACTTCCGGGATTTCGTGCGCACGAGCGGCACGACCGAGCGCACGCCGTCGTTCCTCACTCGGCCGCGCCTTAGCTTCAGGATCAACATCACCGCCTCCCGTTCGTGTGTGTTCTCCGGCCCCGCCGCCCCGCGGGGCGGTGTCCCGAAAAAACCAGAGCGGCTGTGCGATCGGCGCGCGCGCCAGGCCGCAGGCTTAGGGGGAAAAATCCGCTCCAGGGGGTGTGTCCTCACCCCTCAGGTATGCTGTCCCGATAATACGAGGGAATAAACGGGACGGATAGGGGGCGAGGGATGTCGGCGACCAACCCCACGCCCGGCCTACCCCGGCCGCCCCGAGCGCCGCGCGGACTGACACTCCGCACCCGGCCGGAACCCCCCCGGCCGCGTGCTTGCGGCTCCGCTCGGCGCCGCTGGTGCCACCCCGACCGGCCCGGGCAGCACCGCAGCGCCCGGCAAACCCCCGCCCGGCGCCGCGCCGCTGCCCGACCCTGCGCCGATGCAACCTGCCCGGCCGAGGCCCCGGCGGCCTGCGGCCAGCCCCCGGCCCGGCCTACCCCAGACGCCCCGAGCGCCGCGCGGACTGACACCCCGCACCCGGCCGGAAACCCCCCCGGCCGCGTGCTTGCGGCTTCGCTCGGCGCCGCTGGTGCCACCCCGACCGGCCCGGGCAGCATCGCGGCGCCCGGCAAACCCCCGCCCGGCGCCGCGCCGCTGCCCGACCCTGCGCCGGCGCAACCTGCCCGGCCGTGCCGGGGTCGGCCTGCGGCCGCCCCCGGCACGGCCTACGCCGCCCACGCTCGGGCACCGCGCAGTCATCCACAATTTCTGTGGATAACCCTTTGCACTCTCCGGCCAGTTCCGCTCCGGGCTTGGCCCCCACTCGTTGCGCAAAAAAGTGGCGCCGTATCCTGAAGGCATACTCGCACGGTGCGCCCCTGCGTGATCCGCTTCCCGCGCGTAGCACGCTCGCCGCCCTGCCTCACCATGCGCCGGCCACCACCCGCCCGCGCCCCTGCCGGCGTGCTGGGGTGGCTGCTACTGCCATTCATGCGATATCGATCAAGGTACAGAAAGATATCCAATCGATATCGAATAGAGATTTTTTGTGTGGAGATGCGGCCCGATCCGATTCGACCGCCGGACATCGTGCCGGCGTGCTCGGGCGCTGGGCGCTCTGTCCGGCGCGCCCGAATTCGACTTGGTCGGACTGAACGACCGCACCGGTCCCGAGCGCAGCAAGAACCGCCGCAGCTCGACGGCCCGCGCGAGCGCCGGGCTCGCGTGGCGGCTCCGGTCTGTCACGGCGCGTGCTTGCCTACGTACTTTACATAACGACCCGGGTATTATTTGCAGCCCGCCTTCCGGTCGCAGGCTCCCTACAGGCGGTCCGCAAATAATAGGCGTTATGTACTTGCGGCCCTTCGGGCAAGTACTCCGGCCAGCACGCGCCGCGCCAGCCCTCCGCCGCCAAGCCAGCCCGGCGCGGATCTGCCGGCGCCGCTCGACGGTCGGAAAGTCAGAGGCGCCGCGCTGCGCGCAGCGCCGCAAGGGTGGCCCGGCCGGCGCCCTTCCCGGCCTGTCACGGCGCTTGCGGGTCACTGCCCGTAGCGGCCAGCCCCACCTAACCCCGCTCCGGTCAGCGCCGGCAAGCGCCGCGCCAGTCCCCGCCACGCCCGAAGCCGGTCGCCGGCCGGAAAACCATCGGCGCTCCACCTCCTGCGCCGTGCGCTCGTCCTGCCGCGCCCGCCCTTGCGGGCGCTCGCGGCAAGTCTCGCGCAGCACCCGCACCGCAGCTCCTCGTCCGCCAAGTCAGCAGGCCCGCTGCGCAGGCCAGCAGTGTGGCTTACCACCTACACCGCTCGACCCTCACCGCGGTGCGCTCGGCCAGCGCCGTGCGCCCTGAAAAACCTAGGGCGCACGGCGCACGCCTCGCGCATGCACCCGTGTCGCCGCTCACCGCTCGTCATGTCACTCGGCCCGCTGCGCAGGCCGCTTCATGGCCTACCAGCATTTCAGTGGCCCCACCGCTGCGCGGTCGGGCCAAAGGCAGTGGGTGCACGGCCTGCGCTGCGCTCCGGTCATGCGCCGCCACGTCCCCCGCCCGCCCACTCTGCGCGCTGCCCCGCGAGGGGCGCGCGCAGCCCCGCCCTGGTGAGGGTGTCGCGGCCATCATCGGTGTCGGTGTTTAGGGTGTCGTGCCTTCGGCCGGCGGTGTCGCTATGGGCGGGGCCGTGGGCGGGCTGGTCGTGCCGGCAGCCGGTGCGTGCTGCGCCGCCGGAAAACCGTGGGCTCCGCCCACACCCGCCCCTATCGCGGGGGGCTCGGGGGCTGGGGGTAAAAGGCCACCCCCAGCCCTCGAGCAAGCGTATTTTTTTGCGCGGCGTCAAGGGTTCGCGCCTGCGGCGCCCGGCCGGAGGCCGGCCCTTGACGCTGGAACTGCCCGCTTTCATCTATGTAATGGGGCCTATCGGCCCATAGCATGATCGAGAAGGTAAGCAGAAGAACAATCCATGTCCGTGCCTTCCGTATCGCCATCTTCAAGAGGAACGAACTCTTTCTGTGCTTGCACTTGATCGAAATTCTCATCGCCTATCGTCCTGTCCAGTCAGTAGCTCCATCTTCTGGAGCTATTCGGCGCAAAAAAAGGGAAGGGCTTCGTGCGCGTCGGGGAGGTGTGGCGATGATGGGCGATGCGTTCTTCACACTTCGAGTAAAACGTTTTGGGGAATTCTGCGCAGAACAAACCATGGTTTTCCCCGCACACCGGCGACCCGAAAAACGGGACGCATATCGTCCCGTTAAAACGCTATAGTCAAGTTTTCCGGGACACTCGCCGAAACGGGACACTTCACATGACCAACCAGGCCGATCGCACCGCCGACCCGCAGGGGCCGACCTTCGCTTACTTGCGGGTCTCCACCGACGCCCAGGACGTGGCAAACCAGAAGCTCGGGGTGCTCGAGTACTGCGCACAGCAGGGATTCGGTGCCCCGGCCCTCGTCGAGGACACGGTGTCCGGAAAGATCGACTGGCGGCGGCGGAAGATCGGCGAGCTCCTCGCGGCGATGCCGCCCGGCTCGGTCCTCGTGGCGGCCGAGATCACGCGCCTCGCCCGGTCGACCCTCCAGGTGCTCGAAATGCTCAAGCTCGCGGCCGAGCGCGAGATCAGCGTGCACGTGGTGAAGAGCCGCCTGGTACTGGACGGGTCGCTGTCGTCGAAGATCACTGCAACGGTGCTCGCCCTGGCGGGCGAGATTGAGCGCGAGTTCATCAGCGCCCGGACGAAAGAGGCGTTGCTGCAAAAGAAGGCGTCCGGTGTGCCGCTCGGCCGTACGCCCGGCCACGCTGCCAAGTTGAGCCTCGACGAGAAGGCTGCAGAGATCGACCGCTATCTGGCCCTGGGCCTGAACCGTCGGGCGATCGCCAAGCTGTGCGGGTGCTCCCCGAACACGTTTTACCGGTGGTTGCAGCGGCGGCGGCCGGAGCTCCTGGCAGCGTCCGAGCCCTCAGCCTCCAGCAGCTGATCGGATGCTTTAAGGTGGTGATTCGACATCAAAAGCATATCAATATGATATCAAAGTGATATCATATTGATATCGTTCTAGCGGCAGAAGCAACGGCGGCAACCGTTGCCCTGCCTGACCACAATCCACCTGTAAGGAGGTGTGCCATGGCTGATGCCATTTTCCCACAAGGGACGCGGCGCGCGCCGCTGTTCGTCCTGATGGCCGAGGACGGTAGCTTCGCTACCTACGACACCCGTACCGGCCCATATCTCACGCCAACCCCCGCTCTTGCCTACTCCTGGCATACGCACGAAGAAGCCGAGTCCCGCATCGAGGACTTCGAGCGTGCGCTCGGCGCCCTGCTGCATGTCGAATCGACGGGAGTCGGAGCATGAAAACCTCGATCGCACAGCAGGCCCTCACCGACTTCTGGCGCTCGGCTTCCATCGTCACATCGGCTTGCGCCGGCGCGGCGGGTTGGTCCGTCGAGATCCATGACGCCCAAGCAGCCTCGTCGCCGAGCGTCCTCCTCTACGTATGGGACAGCGCATCAGGTTGGACCTGGCTCTGTTCTGTTCCCCGGAAGGCGTTCGCTGCGGTCAGCGAGAAAGCTTCTCGCGAGCGGCCCGCAATGGTCGAGGCCATCCGCGGCAAGCTCGGTAACGTGATCTCCCGAGCGGCCGATGGGGTGGCGCCCGACCTTGAAGATTCGACCTCGTGGGAGCAGGTGCTCGGCGCCATGCTGGCCGCCTACGCCGGGACGACCCAGGCTTACAAGCTTGCTAACGGCCTCCAGGGGGGCGGTCACTTCATCGTGAGCTACTACCGCGAGCCCGGCGAGCAACACGGGATGCTCAGGCCCTTCACCCTTCCCGCCGACACTCGCGGCCGCGATGTGCTGCCGGTCGAGCATCTGCTTCAGGCGGTGAAGTCCGTCCAGAGCATGGATCGCGAACGCCATCCGGAATGGTTTTCTTCCTGATGCGGTTATCGGTTCAGCATCGAAACCGCAGAGCTGTAAAAAAATTCAGTTTACGTGTGTTTTAAGGAACAATTTTAGGACATAATGTCCGCAAATTTTCCCAGAGGAAGCATCCATGTCTAACCCGATCGACCTACTGAAAGAGGCTCGCCTTCGGTTTTCGCAGCGCGAGATTGCCGATTATGTGGGCAAGGACATCAAAACCGTTCGCCGCTGGGAGAAAGGTGAAACGCCATGTCCGGCAATCCTCGAGCCCGCGCTAAGGGAGATGCTTCGCACGCCGCGCCTCCAAGAGCTCGCGGAGCCGGACTTCACCTTCATTGATCTGTTTGCAGGGGTCGGGGGTATAAGGATGGGCTTTGAGGCTCATGGTGGGCGCTGTGTCTTCACGAGCGAGTGGGACAGTTATGCTCAGAAAACCTATGCCGAAAACTTCCCTGCCGAGCACCCCCTGAACGGCGATATCACAAAGATTGAAGCTGCAGACATCCCTGACCACGATGTGTTGCTGGCCGGGTTCCCCTGTCAGCCGTTTTCCATCGCAGGCGTCTCAAAGAAGAATGCGCTAGGGCGCGCGCACGGTTTCGCCTGCGACACTCAAGGCACGCTGTTCTTTGATGTGTGCAGGATCATCGAGGAGAAGCGCCCGCGTGCCTTCCTGCTGGAGAACGTCAAGAACCTGATGTCCCACGACAAGGGCCGGACATGGGATGTCATCAAGAGCTCGCTCATCGAACTGGGTTACAACATTTCTCCGCGTGTGGTTGATGGCGCCCACTTCGTGCCCCAGCACCGTGAACGCATCCTCATCGTGGGCTTCCGGAATGAGGACGGTATCCGCTTCGATTGGGATGCAGTGGGCCTGCCGCAGAAGGGAGTCCATGTGATGCGTGACATCCTGCACCGTACCGACGGTACCGAACCAGTCCTCCCGTGGGATGGTGACCGGTTCTTCGATCATGCCGGTCGTAGGGTTCAGGACAAGTACACACTGACCCCCAAGCTCTGGCGCTACCTGCAGGACTATGCAGACAAGCACCGTGCAAAGGGCAACGGCTTCGGCTTCGGTCTGGTGCACCCTGGCAGCGTGGCTCGAACCCTGTCCGCGCGGTACTACAAGGATGGCTCGGAGATCCTTGTCTATCAGGGCGAGGGTATCAACCCGCGCAGGCTCACGCCGCGGGAGTGCGCGCGCCTGATGGGCTTTCCGGACAGTTTCCGGATCCCGGTCTCCGATACGCGGGCTTACAAGCAGTTCGGTAACAGCGTTGTAATGCCTGTCATGCGTGAGGTGGCCCGGGCCATGGTTCCGCACATTCTGGCTAGGCGAGAAGACCGACACGATGTGCCCGAAGCGCTCGCCTGTGCAGCGTGACTGACATTGTCGACCGGGAAACCCGCAGCCGGATGATGGCTGGTATCAGGTCGAAAAACACCCGCATCGAAGTCAGCCTCAGAAAGGCCCTGTTCGCGCAGGGCTTCCGCTACCGCATCAATGATGCCCGCCTGCCGGGCAAGCCTGACATCGTCCTGCCGCGCTATCGCGCCGTGGTGTTTGTGCATGGTTGTTTCTGGCACGGGCACGACTGCAGCCTGTTTAGGCTGCCGGCATCGAATACCGATTTCTGGCGTACCAAGATCGACACGAACCGCGCGCGCGATGAGCGTGCTTGCGGTGAACTCGCCGCGCAGGGTTGGCGCGTTGCAGTGATATGGGAGTGCGCCATACGTGGAAAGAAGGAGGCCGGCGTCATGGCCGTAGCTGAATCCCTGCAGGCATGGCTCAAGATTGGTGCCCCGCAGTTGGTGATTCGAGGCTAACTGGTCACTGGTAGGGCGATCTGCCAGCCATGCACAGTTAGAATGGTGCTTGCTCAGTCAGATCTCGCTACGCATATGACAATAATCTGCCTAACACCTCAGCCAGACTGGGATGCTCCGATCTTCAAGATTCTGGCGAACAACGACACCGGGAGTGCTCCGGGGCATCAGGGCGGGATTGTTATCCCGAAGGATCTGCGTTCTTTCTTTCCAGGGCTTGTGGACAACACGTCGCACTACCGGCCAACGGTTGATCAACGTATTGATGCCCAGCTTTTTGACGGAGACAAATTTCTAGCGACAGTGAACACTCGCTACCAGTATCAGACATGGGGCGGCGCGCGCAGTCCAGAGTCGCGTTTGACGGATCAGCTCTCTACTCTCAGAAATCGCGCAAGCGGTGGCGACATCCTACTCATCCAGCGGAATATCAGCACTCTCGATCAGTACCGCCTCGTACTAGTACGTCAGTCGAGCCCTGATTTTGCGCTGGTCATGCGCCTTGCGGCGGGGAGGCGCTGGGGTGTGCTTTACCCAGAACGAGTTCCCCTTGCAGACGATGATCTAACAGATGCGTTTAAGGAAGAACTCGAGCGTGAGGGCAAGCCTTTCAAACTCATTGACGACGAAGCTGGCACAACAACCGTAACTGTGAAGAAGGTTGCCCGGGCGCTTGCGTTTAGGACGATCGTTATTGCGCTTTACGACGAACGCTGCGCAGTTTGTGGAGAGGGGCTGAAGTCACCTGCTGGGGCTACTGAGGTTGAAGCTGCTCATGTTGTCCCCCGCTCTCAGTTCGGTGCGGATGATGCCCGAAACGGTGTTTCACTGTGTAAGGCACATCACTGGGCGTTCGATAGAGGCCTGTTCGGCGTAGGGGATGATCGCACTGTCGTTGTTCCAAGCTCAGTACGGTCACTTGTGCAGAACAAAAGCATCTCCACGTTTTTGGGTAGGCGAATCAGGGAGGCCAGTGACCCTAGGCGCTCTGTTCATCCTGATGCTTTTGCGTGGCACCGCAAGAATCTGCTCCTCAGCGGCTAGTTGAGCGAGTCAATCAAGGTGAGGGCATCAAGCCGCGCCGACTCCCGCCTAGCGATAAGCTAGGTGCTATTCAAGTCGTGGATAAGTATCGTTACGCTATCGATACGATATACTTAAAATATCCGAACGATTGCGGGGAGCTTGTCAGTGATAGTCACAGTCGGCAACACCAAAGGCGGCGTGGGCAAGACCACCCTCGCCGTGAACATCGCCATCGCGCGCGCCCTCGCCGGTCGCGACGTGTGGCTGATCGACGGCGATCGCCAGGGCACCGCGCAGACCGCGATCGCGATCCGGGCCGAGGCCGGCCACCAGCCCGGGATCGCCTGCGCTACCTACCCGGACGGGCCGACGCTGCGCAGCCAGGTCCAGCAGCAGCGCGGCAAGTTCGACGACATCATCATCGACGCCGGCGGCCGGGACTCGACCGCGCTCCGCGCGGCGCTGATCCTGTCTGACGTGCTTCTCGTGCCGTTCCAGCCGCGCAGCTACGACGTGTGGGCGCTGGAGGACATCGCGGCCCTGATCGAGGAAGCGCGTTCGGTCCGTGACGGTCTGCGCGCCTATGCGGTGCTCAACTGTGCCGATCCGGGCGAGGCTTCCGCCGACAACGTCGGCGCCGAGGAGGCGGTCGCCCAAGTGCCGCAGCTCGAGCTCCTGCAGACGCCGATCCGGCGCCGGAAGTCCTTCGCCAACGCGGCGGGCCAGGGGCTCTCCGTACTCGAGGCGAAGCCGCTCGACAAGAAGGCATGCGACGAGATCAGCGCACTGGTGAACGCGCTGTTCTGATCTTGATTTGCGATTTAATAGATATCGATATGATATCGTAACGATATCGAAAAGGTGCAGATATGGCGATTACGACCAAACCGAAACCCAAGGCGGCGCCTGCCGTGGCAGATAACAGCGCCGCAGCCGAGGCCTTCATCAGCGGTGCGCCCGATGCCTCGACGCCGAAGCCGCAGACCGCTCGACGCGAAACGAAAAAACTCATCAGCCTGAAGATCGCGCCCACGCTCCTGGAGCGCGTCGACCAGCTCGCCGCCGAGCTCGGGCAGAGCCGCGCCGCGCTAATCAATCTCGCGATCCATCGCGCAGTCGAGCACGGTCTCGAGATCGACGGCCTACGCAAGGCCTGAACAACCAACCGGCCGAGGCTGCTATGTCTGCCAGGATCGACGGGACCGACAGCGAAGAGAGCTACGCCCAGGCGCTCGTAGCCGGGGGGATCGACCCGGCGAAGGCGCGCGAGGTCGCGCGCAAGACTGCCGGGAAAAGGAAGTCGGACTCGCAGACTGAAGACCTCTTCGGCGTTGCCGTCGAGCCGGCGCGTTCTGCAGGAACGGCAATCGTTCCGCCGACGCCACGCGAGCAGATCGCGCCTACGCTACTCGATGCCGCCTCGACGATCGGCACCGAGCCGCCGAGCGGTAGCGAAATCGCGTACCTGCATACCATCCTGTGCCAAGTCGGCCTGCCCCGCGGACCGAAGGCCGTCGAGGGCCTCACCGTTTTCGAGCGCATGTGCGGCGGCGCCGCGCTGCGAGTCACCGCGGGCGCGCTGTGGGACGGCAGGCAGTTAGTGCAGCAGCCGATTCCCTACGGCGCAAACCCGCGGCTCGTGCTCGCCTGGTTGAACACCCAGGCGGTGCGGACCCGGTCGCCGATCATCCCGGTCGGCGACAGCGCGACCGAGTTCCTGCGGATGTTGGGCAAGGAAACCACCGGAGGCCGGAACGGCACGCTGACCAGTTTCAAGAAGCAGATCCAGGCGCTGGCCGCCTGCCACATGACGCTAGGCTTCAACGCCGCCGGCCGGGCCTACACCTACAACGGCCAGCCGGTGCGGCAGTTCGAGGCGTGGATTCAGCCGCGCGACTCCCAGCAGCGCCCGCTGTGGCCCGGCACCGTGACCTTCTCCGACGATTACTTTCAGTCCCTCATGGATCACGCCGTTCCGCAGGACGTGCGCGCCATGTACGCGCTCAAGGGCTCGGCCCTGGCCATGGACATTTACGCGATGCTGGCCGAGCGCCTGCACCGCATCAGCGGCCGTCCGGTGACGCTCCACTGGAAGTCTCTCCGTGAGCAATTCGGCCAGGAGTACCGCGGCGCCGAGGCCGACAAGGACTTCAAGAAGCGCTCGCGCAGCCAAGCCTGGACCAGATCGCTGCGCTGCTCCATCGCCTTCTTGACCGGGCGCTGGGCGGTGTAGCCCCAGCGCTTCAGATACTTGCCCACGAGGCGATCGGACAACTGCAGTCCAAATTGCTGCTCCACCAAGGCCTGGATCGCCCGCCGGGTCCACAGGGCAAAAGGCAAGCTCAGCTGTTCGGGCACCGCAGCCACGATGCGCTGCCGCACCCAAACCTCCTGCGCCATCGTCAGCTTCCGGCAGGCCCCATAGGGACGGCCTCGCGTCTTCTCGACCAACGCCCCGACACCGTCCGTGCGCGCTTTCCTCAGCCACGCCTGCACCGTGCGCACATGGACTCCGGCGATCTTCGCCAACTCGGGGTATGACCGGGATGAAGGGAAAAACTGTACATATCCGCCGCAAACCGTTGTTTTGCAACAAAAGATTTTGGCTCCTGCGGCGCCGGGATGAAGCCAATATTAGGACTTTCGAGCTGTAAGCGTATGTTTTAAATGTTTAATTATGGTGCGGTGGGCGTTGCGGCTTTCTCGCCGACTCCCGCGACGTGGTCCTGTTTGCCGCTTTGTTTCCGGCGGCTGCCATGACGTAGAAGCTGTGCATGCATGTCCGCAATCACTTTTTCCTGTATGGATAAGGACGCCCGGGCGGCCCCAAGCTCGATTTCCAGGGCTTGACGACGTTCGGCCTGTTCGGCGAGCGTAGCTTCGACCACACTCTTGCCGCGCAGCAGATCCTCGATCTGCAGTTCCCGCTCCGCCAGGCGTTGGCCCAGCGCCTCGACGCGTTGCCCGGTTTCCTTGGCCACCGACAATTCGTCTCGGAGCGATCGCGCCTCCGTCTGAGTCTGGTGAAGCTGCGCATGGGCCTGCGACAACTCGGCCGCCAGGCGGGCGTTGTCCCGGCTGATCCCGGTCAGTTGATCCTGTTTGGTTCCGAGCGTCTGATTCAGTTGCCTCAGTTCGGCCTGCAGGTGCTGGGTCTGCTGCTCATGCTGGCGCTGCTCCTGATCGCGCTGTTCCTTGGCCGCCTGCCGAAAATGGTCCAGGGCTTCGCGGGCGTGACGGTGTTTGTCCTCCAGTGATTGCCGGTGCTGTTCGCCTTGCGCCAGTTGTGACTGCAGATCGGCAACCTGTTGCGCGGCCTGCGCGCGCTGCACGGTCTCCTGTTGCAGCGTGAGTGCCGTCTGGCGATGACGGTCACTCTCCTCGCTCAACAGGGATTCGGTATGCTGCAACTGGGTCTTGAGTGCTTCACCCTCTTGGCGCTGCTGCCGGAGCGCGTCCTTGAGTTGGGCAATTTCGCCGGTATAGCGGGTTTTTGCCTCCGCGATCCGGGCATCGGCCTCTTCGTGCAAGCGGCCGGCCAGCCTGCCGACGAGGTCCTGGATTGCCTCGCTCACGGCAACCTGTGTGCCGCCGGTTCCGCCCTCTTCCTCTTCGATCTCCTTTAAGTAGCGGTGAATCGTTGCCTTTGAGCCGGTATTGCCGAGTTCGACCCGAATGGCGTCGATCGATGGGTGTCGCCCCTGCGCGCGCAACGCGTCACGTGCCCGCACCACCTCGGACTTGTAGATCCCGCTTCTGGCCATCGCGACACCCCTGATTTTTACGTACTGTATTACATGGTACGCCTGTACATACTATTGTCAATGATCGTACGCGTATGAAAATGCATATTACGACACGGGATAATCGCGGATTATCACGCCTGTTGGCCACGTTCTGGGGCAAGAACGAGATTTTCGGTACAACTGCACCGGGAATGCGGTCAGTTCCGGGTCTGTTGCCAGGATCTTGCCTAGAGGTCCGCTGTTCCCGGCCCCGCGCGGCTGGCGAGCAAGGGTGGAGAGGCCGAATCAAATGCCCTCGTCCGAAGTCCCACGCAGGGCACGGTTTGGGCGCGGGCCTCGAGGCCCCTCCAAGATGGCAACGATGTCCTGTCGGCCCAAATTTTTTGCGAGCCAGAGCTCGTCGTGTCCGTCCGCATCGATTTGGTTCCGCTTCGCACCGCCGATCAGGAGATGCCGGACAACTGCTGTGTGCCCCTTGTAGACGGCCCAGAACAAGGGCCACTCCCCGTCCTCGTTCCGCACGTCTGGATTGGCGCCACGGCCGATCAGGAATGAAACGATGTCCGCATGGCCGTTGAAAGCGGCCCAGAAGAGCGGCGTCCATCCCCGACGATCGGGCAGGTCGACTGATGCGCCGTGCGCCAACAGGCCGTCAATAACGGCCCACCGACGGTGATATGCCGCCAGGAAGATCAAGCTGCACCCCTCGGTATCTTGCCAATCGGCGGGAAGTCCGTCCTCCAGCCATCTCAGCACTTCCGGGATCTTGCCCTGGCGAACCGCGTCGAGCAGTTCCGGGGCCACTCGATCGCGCCAGGCTTCGTGATGGACGTCGTCATGCATCGTCTTGGTCCTGACGAGGCGAACCCGGACCCTTGGGGCGTTGATCCGTCGCAACAATCCCTGGCGTCCCGCGCGACAGGCGCATCAATTGAAGTCCTTCTCGTCAGATGTTGATGAGCTGCGCTTCGGGATCGGTGCGTTGCAGTCCTTGAAGTTCACATACACCTTGTCACCGACCTGCAATTGCGCATCGGCAGGCAACTTTGCGGCGCGCGCGTACGGGTGGCCATTGCGCAGAAACGCAACCATCACGTACGGCTTGTCGCCTTCCGCGTCGGACGCCTCGGCCCTGCAGTCATAGAACGAAGGCCGCTTCAAGCTATTCGCCGGACCGATTTCGACAACAGTTCCTTTGCGCCACCCATCGTCCTGCGCGTATTTCCCTTCGAACACGGTGGGGCTCGCACAGCCGCCCAGTCCACCGACGGCAACGGCAACCATTCCTGCCACAAGAGTTTTCATTGGGTCACCTCTGGGTTACATGAGTTGGCCGCCCGCAGCGACGTGCTGCGGGCAAGCGGACGACGTCACTTCAGCGTGAAGCGCGCCGTGGTGGAGGGCTTGCCCGGCAGCGTGACGACGGCCACCAACTTGGTGCCGGCGCCCACCTTGAAGCTTCCCTTGGACTCCAACCGGTCGCCGGCAGGCTTGAGTTCGACTTCCTGTTTGTCGGTGCCGGACAGGAGCGTGAGCTTGGCGCTGCCGTTGGTCACATCAACCGGTTTGCCGTGATCGCGCAGGTGCAGCTGGATGACGTCCGGCTTGGCGACGAGTTCGAGGTCGACATCCTTGACCTCGACCACCAGGCCGCCGTGCATGGACTCATGTTCGTGCGCGTGGTCGTGCTTGTCCGCCGCGAAGGCAGGACCGACGGCCACCAGGGCGGCAAGCGTGATGAGCTTCGAGAGTTTCATGTTTTCTCCTTTCAGGATTCGATTGTGTAAGCGGATCAGCGTCAGAACGCTTCGGCATTGCGGTCGTTGAGCAGGCGCTCGACGTCGCGGCGGCCGAAAAGCCAGAACATCGCCGGGGTGAGGAAGGTATCGAGGAGCGTCGAGCTGATGAGCCCCGAGAAGATCACCACCGCGACCGGGTGCAGGATCTCGGTACCCGGGCGTTCGGCCTCGAACAGCAGCGGTGCCAGCGCAAAGGCCGTCACCAGCGCCGTCATCAGCACCGGCGATAGCCGTTCCAGCGAGCCGCGCAGGATCATCTGGTGATCGAAGCTCTCGCCTTCGATGCGCATCAGATTGATGTAGTGGCTGACCTTCAGGATTCCATTACGCACCGAGATGCCGGCGAGCGTGATGAAGCCGATGAGCGCCGCGACCGACAAGGGCTGGCCGGAGATCCACAGGCCGATCACTGCGCCCACCAGCGCGAGCGGAATGTTGGCCATGATCAGCGCCGAGAGACGCACCGACTTGTAGCGGCTGTAGAGCACGACGAACATCAGCACGAGCGACACGATCGACAGCAGCCCCACGAGACGCGACGCTTCTTCCTGTGCCTGGAACTGCCCACCGAGCGTGATGAAGTAGCCTTCGGGCAGTTTCATGTCGGCCACCACGGCGCGGATGTCCTCGACGATTTCCGAGAGCGGGCGCTGCTGCGCATTGGCCGACAGCACGATGCGGCGCTTGCCGTCGTCGCGGCTGACCTGGTTCGGCCCGTCGCCATCCTCGATCGACGCGAGTTTCGACAACGGGACGTGGCCGGTGGGCGTTTCGATGAGGATCTGCGCGAGCCCCTCGACCGAACGCGCCGATTCGGGCAGGCGCACGACCAGCGCGAAACGCCTTCCACCTTCGACGATCTGGGTGACTTTCTCGCCCTCGACGAGGTTCTGCAGCGCGGCCAGGATCTGCGGTGCCGGCACGCCATAGCGGGCCGCTGCGGCATAGTCGATGCGCACCTTGATCTGCGGCGCGAGCACTTGCTTCTCGATTTCCAGATCCGCGAGTCCGGGGATGCCGGCCAGCCGCGCCCGCAGCGCATCGGCCTGCCCCCGCAGCGTGTCGAGGTCTTCGCCGAAGATCTTGATCGCGATCTGCGAACGCACGCCCGAGAGCATGTGGTCGATGCGGTGTGAGATCGGCTGGCCGATCGCGATCGCAGCGGGCAGGTTCACGAGCCGGGCGCGGATGTCGGCGGCGATCTCCCCCATCGAACGGGTGAGTTCTGACGCCGGCTTGAGCCCGACATCGAGCTCGCTGACGTGCACGCCTTCAGCATGTTCATCGAGTTCCGCACGTCCGCTGCGACGACCAACGTGCGTGACCTCCGGCACCTGTTTCACCAGCACCTCCGCCTGTTGCGCAAGCGCGGTGGACTCGGCGAGCGTCACCCCCGGGTTGAGCCGCATGCCGATCAGCAGGGTGCCTTCGTTGAAGGGCGGCAGAAACGTGGTCGGAAAGAAGGGCACGGCGGCGGCCGCGACGATCACCGCGACTGTGCCGGCGAACACGGCCGCCCTGGGCCGCTCGAGGACGGCCTGCAGACCGTTGCGATAGCGCGCCTTGAGCCAGGCAAGTACGCGCGTGTCGCCATGGTCGAGGGACTTCATGCGCGGCAGCAGATAGAAGGACAGGACCGGGGTCACCGTTACCGAAACGACCAGCGACGCCAACGTCGAGACGATGAATGCCACGCCGAGCGGCACGAACAGCCGCCCCTCCATCCCGGGCAGCGCGAACAACGGCAGGAACACCAGCACGATGATGATCGTCGCGTAGAGGATGGCCGAGCGCACCTCCATCGTTGCATGAGCCACGAGTTCGATCGGGTGCAGGCGATGGTCATGATGCTTCGCGCGATCCTCCTTCAGCCGGCGCAACACGTTCTCGACGCCCACCACCGCGTCGTCGACCAGGCCGCCGATCGCAATCGCCAGCCCCCCGAGCGTCATCGTGTTGATCGACAGACCGAAATACTTGAACACCAGCGCCGTCATGAAGATCGACACCGGGATCGCGGTGAGCGCGATCACCGTCGGGCGCAGCGTGCCGAGGAAGAAGAACAGGATCGCCGCGACGAACACCGAGGCGCCAATCAGCTTGCCCTGCAGCGTGCCGATCGATGCCTCGATGAAGCTCGCCTGCCGGAACGTAACCTGCGGCGCTTCCATGCCGGCGGGCAGCGATTTCTTCATCTCGTCGAGCGCGGCCTCGATCGAGCGGGTGAGGTGAATGGTGTCCGCGGTCGGCTGCTTCTGGATACCGAGAATGACTGCCGGTTTGCCCTCGAAACCCGCATCGCCGCGGCGCAGCGCCGGTGCGAACGTCACGGAGGCAATCTGGCGCAGCAGGATCGGCTGACCGTCGCGTGCCGTGATCGCGAGATTCTTCAGATCCTCCAGGCTCGAGGTGCGTCCGAGGTTGCGGATCAGGTATTCACGCCCGGTGAGTTCGAGGAAGCCGCCCGAGGTGTTCGACGAAAAGCCGCGGATCGCCGCTTCCATCTGTTCCAGCGAAATGCCGAGTTCCGCCATGCGCCGCGTATCTGGCTGCACCTGGAACTGCCGCACTTCTCCGCCGATCGGGATGACCTGCGCGATACCGGGGATGGCCATGAGACGCGGACGCAGCACCCAGTCAGCGTATTCGCGCACCTGCATCGGCGAGATCTTAGCGGTATCGATCGGGATCGCGATCTGCATGATCTCGCCCATCACGGAGCTAATCGGCCCCATGCGCGGAATCACGTCCGCCGGCAGGCCTTCCTCCATCGCCGACAGGCGCTCCGACACCATCTGCCGGGCGCGGAAAATCTCCGTGCTCCACTCGAAGGTCACATAGACGAAGGACAGCCCCGCGCTGGAGATGGAGCGCACCGACTCCACCCCGGGTAGCCCGTTCATTGTCGTTTCGAGCGGGAAGGTGATGAGCTGTTCGACCTCCTCCGCCGCCATGCCGCCGGATTCGGTCATGATCGTGACCGTCGGCTTGTTGAGGTCCGGGAACACGTCCACGGGCGTGCGTGTGAGCGTGAACGCGCCGTAGGCCATCAGCACCAGGCTGGCGATGATCACCAGCAGCCGGTTGCCCAGACTGTTGTCGAGTAGCCATTTGAACATCGGTCAGGCTCCCCGTCAGCGGATCTGGTTGATCAGGGTTGCCGCGTTCGTGGCGACACGCTCCCCGGCCGCGAGGCCCGACGTCACGGCGACGTTCGCCCCATCGAGCGGGGCGATGGTGACGGTGCGCGGCTCGAAGCGTTCCGGCGCGGTCTTGACCCACACGATGATCTGGTTCGCCGGGTTCTTCAGCACCGATCCTGCAGGGACGCTCACGCCCTGCAGCGTGCTGCGCGTCTGCACGAACACCTCGACCGGTTGCCCGACAGCGAAACGCGCCAGGGAATCGCCCGCGGCACCGAAAGCGAGCGGCAGCGCCTGCTCGCGCAGACTGCGCGCCGCGCCGAGGAAGTCGAGCCTCACTCGTTGCTCGCCCACCGCAACGCTCGCGCCGGCCACATCGATGGCGGTGTCGGCATCGTAGGCCAGCGCCTCGACGCGCAGGCGCTTCGGATCGACGATTTCAAACACCAGTTCGCGCGCATCGACGACCTGACCGGCGACGGCGTTGCTCGACGCGATGACGCCCGCGACGGGCGCCACGAGCGCATCGCGATTGCTGAGCCCCGCACCCACCGCCGTCGCGCGGGCCGCGAGACTCGCGAGTTCGCTCTCGGCCGCTTCGATCTCCTTGCGCGGCACCGTGTCGGCGAGCTCCTTCAGCCGCGCCACGCGCTTCTCCGCGAGCACTTTGGCGGCCTGCAACTCGGCGAGCTGCGCCATCTGGTTCGAGCGTTCGATCTGCCCCGCCGACGGCACGACATACGCCAGCACCTCGCCCTTCTTCACGGTCTGCCCGACTCCGGGCAAGCCGCGCGGCCCGGCTTCGAGGCGGCCGGCGACCAGCGCCTGCACTTTTCCGCCCGCGTTGGGGTCCATCACCACTTTGCCGGCGAGCGCCACGGTGCGGGGCAGCTCCCCCGCTTCCGTGACCAGCGTGCGCACGCCGATCTGCCGTTGTGCCGGCTTGGGCAGGAATACGCTGCCGTCGGGCAAGCGTCGCGGACCGTTGCCGCCGACGGGCGCGGAGCCTTCGTCGCCGTGATCGTGCCCGTCGCCAGCGAATGCGTTCCACGATGCACTTGCCGTAACGAGGCACAGCATGACCAGCAGGATTCCCGGTTTCATGCGACACCTCCGGCCGAACGGTTGCGGGCGTTTCCCTTGCGCAGCGCGGCCCAGCCGACCAGTCCGATCACGAGAACGCCGGCGCCGAGCCATCCTGCGTAAGATTGCAAGCTTGGCCCGGCCGATTCGTCGTGCACCTCGGCGGCTTGTTCATGCAGATCCAGCTCGCCCGCAAGAAGGTCCGCGTCTTGTCCGGCGACGACCGTGGCCGTCACGGACACGACCCCGGGCTTGAGTGCGTCCTGCAACGTGGCTTCGAATTCGCCGTCGGCATGGGTTTCGAGGGGGATCGCGTTGCCGTCGAGTTGCAGCTCCAGCGTCGCGTCCTTGACCGGGCTGTTGTCGGTGAAGCGGTCGAGATAGAGTGTGATGTGCTTGCCATCGACCACGCCCACCAGCTCAAAGAGCTCCGAAACGGCGGTGAATCGCGGCAGCGCCGGGCCCGCCACGGGCGCCGGGGCGTCGCCGTGGTCGTGGCCTTCGCCGGCCAGGGCCTGGGGCGTGACGCCCGCAAGGACGGCGGCAAGGCTCCACGCCGCCAGGGTAAGGGAAGCTTTCATGTTCGGGTTCCTGGTGTTCATTCGGGAAGAAGGCCCATGGCCTGCCGCAGCGCGGACACGGCTGCGGCCAGTTCGATGCGGGTACGCGCCACCTGACGCTCGGCTTCGGCGGCTTCGAGTTCGATGCGCAGGCGGGTCGGCAGATCGGTTTCGCCGAGGCGGAACGCCTTCTGGAAGAAACCGCGCGACTCGCGGGCCAACTGCGCGCGCTGTTCGGCAGAGGCGACCAGGGTGCGCGCCGATTCGACCCGGACGCGCGCCGTATCCACTTCGGCCGTCAGGCGTTCGCGTTCCAGCCTCAGCTGGGTTTCGGCTTCGATCGCCTCGGCGCTGGCGCTGGCAACACGGGCGCGGTTGCGGGTATCGGATCCGAAGGGAATGCGTACGCCGATCGTCACCGTCTGTTGCCAGGATTCGCCGGATGCACCGCGCTCACGCGTCGTCGCCAGGTTCAGCTCGGGATTGGCGCGCCCCTGAATCCCGGCGAGAGTCATGCTGCGTTGTGCCAGCTCCGCCCGATCGCGCAGCTCGGCGATGGCCGGATGCCCCGCCCCCAGGGCGACAGGGGGGGCGGCGGGGGCGGGTTCGGCTTCGGCCACGGAAAGTCCTTCCGCGGCAAGCGCTGGTGTCATGCCTGTCAGGGCGCGCAAGTGCTGTTCCGCACCCGCGAGCGCGCCGCTGGCTTCGGCGAGCGACGCTTCGGCGGTCGCCAGCGCTCCGTCCGCCTGATGCTGGTCGGCGCGTGCGAGTTCGCCGGCCCGAACCCGTTTCGACACATCCGCTGCGAGTTCGCGAGCACTGGCAAGCCGCTCGCGGGCGATCAGGACGTCGACCCGCGCACGCTGCCAATCCCAGTACGCGGCCCGCACCCCGGCGGCCGTGCGCAGTTGTGCCGCAAGCGTGCGGCTCGTACTCGCACGCACTTCGGCATCGGCAAGGGCTGCGGTCGATGCGCGTTCGCCGGGCAACCACAGCGGCACCGCGAGGCCAATCTCGTATTCGCGGCTGCCGTCGTTGCGGTGGAGTTGGTCGGTCTTGCCCGACACCTCGAAGGCCGGTGGTTCGGCCGACCAGCTGTCGGCGCTCTCGCGTCGCGCCAGCGCAGCCGCCCGGCGCATGTCGAGCGACTGCGCCTCGGGCTGACGCGCCCACGCGGCGTCGAACGCCTGCCTGAGCGTCGTTACGACAGGCGATGCAGGGGACGCGGCTTGCGCCCACGCCCCGCTGGCCGCGAGTCCGAGCAGCAGGCCCGGCAGCCAGTTGATGCCAATTCTTCGAAACATCCAATTCTCCGTTGATGACAAGACACACGGAAAATCGGCAGGGCGCGATCAGCTCGATCGCAATGGGCGCGCGGCAACACCGTTCAGAACGGTGAAACTGCCGGAATGAGAATGGATGCGACCGCCCTGCCGATCAGGCGGGCTGTCGCCACTTGGGGCGCTCTGGTTCCGAGAAATGCCCGGCAAGGAGCCACACTTGGGCTCCCCCGCGGATCGTCGCAATCGCGAGGTCGAGGGTCGGCAATCCCGTGCCGCTCGGCAACGCGGTGCAACTGGCCGCATGGCAGAAACTGCAGTCGACATCGACTCCGCCGCCCTTGGGCCAGGACTCGTCGTCGACCTCGCTCTGATGTTTATGCTCATGGTGGCCGAGATGGTCCGCCGCAGCACCGGCTTCATGCTCGCAATACGCACTCACAGCCGCCCAACTGAGTTGGATTGGCAGAAACAGCAGGAAGAGAATCGCGAACCAGCGGCGCATGGGGACGGATTGTAGCGGTACGAACGGAAATGAAAAATAGCGTTGCCAACATCTTGTTGCCCGTCATCGTTGCGACGCATGACCGCCCGCCCCGAGGGACCAAGGGCTCCGTGCTCACACCGCCGCGATCATTGCCCGAAGTAGAGTTCGTCCATGCGCGCCCGCTCCTCGGGCGATATGTTCACCAGCTCCTTGAGCACTTGCTCGCGCGTTTTACCCGGGCCGGTATCGCGTGATGGAACGGGCACGCCCCGCTGCAGGTAGAAATAGCTTCCGTCCGCCTTGGCCTGCTCGAGCTCACGCAACACTTCAGCACGCGTCTTGGTGCTCGTCACGTGATCGGGGAAAGAGGTGTAACCCACCTCGCCGCCGGTGAAATGCCATTCCGAGTTCGCCTGAGCGACGCTCGGCACGACCAGGACGACAGCGAGGATAGGGAGGACGGTGGCGGTTCGGATTTTTGACATGATGAGGCTCCTATCGTTGACACGGGATATGCGTCCCGGCGGTGGCCGCTGCATACGCCATGTGCCGGGTACGGGGCGTACTGTAGAAAACCGCCCACGTCGAATCGCGAACAGCCCGATTACGAATTCGTAATGTCGGCGCGCTGCGCTCTTCGAGATAATCCGCGCATGAAGATCCTGGTCGTCGAAGACGAACTCAAACTCGCCGAATACCTGCGCAAGGCGCTGACCGAAAACAGCTACGTCGTCGATGTCGCACACAGCGGCACCGAGGGTCGCTACCTCGCGATCGAAGGGCATTACGATCTCGTCCTGCTCGATGTCATGCTGCCTGGCCTGGATGGTTTCGCCGTCCTGCGCGAATTGCGGCGCGACAAGCACGTACCGGTGCTGATGCTCACCGCGCGCGACAAGGTGGAGGATCGCGTGAAGGGGCTGCAGGCGGGTGCGGACGACTATCTCGTGAAACCCTTCGCCCTGTCCGAACTGCTCGCACGCGTCCAGGCGCTGTTACGGCGTGGCGCCCTCCCAACACCGGGTCAGGATTCCACCGTTCTCAAACTGGCCGACCTCGAACTCGATCTGGTCCGGCGCAAGGCGTCGCGCTCCGGACAGCGCCTCGATCTGACGGCCAAGGAGTTCACGCTGCTGACCTTGCTGCTGCGCCGGCACGGGCAGGTCCTGTCGCGCACGGCACTGGCCGAGCAGGTGTGGGACATGAACTTCGAGAGCAATACGAATGTCGTGGAGGTTGCGGTGCGCCGCTTGCGCAGCAAGCTCGATGACCCCTTCGCGAAGAAGCTGCTGCACACCGTGCGCGGCATGGGCTACGTGCTGGAAGACCGGGAACCCTGAGGATGCGCAATCCGCGTTCGCTGGGCCGCTGGCTGTCATGGTGGCTCGCGGTACAGACCTTCATCGGACTCGGATTCGTCTGCGTCGTCGTGTATGTGGCCACCAGCCTCAACTTTTCTGCGAAGCAGACCGAGGAGCTTCGGCACAAGCAGGACGTGATCCGCCACCTTGTTCGTGAGATCGCGACACCGGAGGAACTGCCGAGCCTACGTCACAAGCTCGACGATTTCTTCATCGGCCATGCCGACCTCAAACTGCGGCTGACCGAGGACGCCGAGACGCTCCTGTACATGACGCCGCCGGCCCCCGAGCCCCCCGCGCACCTGCGTCGGGTTGAATTCGAGATCCCTTCACCGTGGTCGGGCACGGCCGTGCTGCGTGCCGAATTGGCGCTCGACAGCAGTTCCGATGCCCAATTGCTGAGGCAACTGGCGTGGACGTTACTGGCGAGTGCGCTGGCCGGCGCCGTGGTCGTCTCCGCCGGGGGGGCGTGGCTCGTGCAACGCGCGCTGCTGCCCGTTCGCGACCTGGCTCGGCAAGCCGCCGCGCTCAGTCCGGAAAACGTCGGACAGCCGCTGGATGGTTCCGCGCAGGCGCAGGAACTGCAGCCGCTGGTCGCGCAGTTCAACGCGCTGCTCGTGCGGCTGGACAACGCATACTGGCAACTGGAAGGCTTCAATGCGGACGTCGCCCATGAACTGCGTACGCCGCTGGCGACACTGATCGGCGAGACCGAACTCGCCCTGAGCCGCGAACGCGGCATTCCCGAGTTGCGGGACGTGCTGGGATCGAACCTCGAGGACCTGCACCGCCTGGCGAGTCTCGTCAATGACATGCTGTTCCTGTCGAAGGCCGATCGCGGCGAGCGGGCGCGCCGAAGCCCTGTCGGCAGCCTCGCCGCTCTTGCGACCGAGGTGGTCGAATTCCACGATGCAGCACTCCAGGAGGCGGGCGTCAGCGTTCGGGTTTGCGGGGACGGCGGCGGCGGCTTTGATGCGGGTTTGTTGCGGCGGGCGATATCGAACCTCCTCGCCAACGCGACCCGTTTTGCGGAGCGCGGGTCGATGGTTGACGTCGACATCGAGCCGGACGCTGCCGGCGGCGTTCGCCTGTCCGTTAGCAACGTCGGGCCGGTGATTCCTGCGGAACATCTTCCACGCCTGTTCGACCGCTTCTACCGGGCGGACGCGGCGCGCGAACACGGAAGCACCAATCACGGACTCGGATTGTCGATCGTCGCAGCGATCGCGCGCATGCATGGCGGCAAGCCGTTCGCCCGATCGGCCGCCGGCAGGACGACGATCGGTTTCAGTATTCTTGCATTTGCCTCAAGCCGGTAAGCCGTCCAAGTGTGCCGGTTATCTCCGCAACAAGCGGAGTCCATTTGCCACGACCAGCAAACTCGCCCCCATGTCCGCGAATACCGCCATCCACATCGTGGCCTGCCCGCTCACGGTGAGCAGCAGAAACACCGCCTTGATGCCGAGCGCCACTACGATGTTCTGGATCAGCACGTCGGATGTGGCCTGTGACAGGCGCACGAAGGCGGGGATCTTGCGCAGGTCGTCGTCCATCAACGCCACGTCCGCGGTCTCGATCGCGGTGTCCGTGCCCGCCGCCCCCATCGCGAAACCGATGTCCGCGCGGGCCAGCGAGGGTGCGTCGTTGATGCCGTCTCCCACCATGCCGACCTTGCCCCCCTTCCGGTGCGTCAGCAGTGATTCGATGGTGCTGAGTTTGTCTTCGGGCAGCAGATTGCCCCTTGCCTCGTCGATACCCACCGCGCGGGCAATCGCTTCGGCCGTGTGAGTGTTATCGCCGGTGAGCATCAGCGTCTTCACCCCCAGGGAATGCAGATCGGCAATCGCCTGACGGCTCGTCTCGCGCAGCGTGTCGGCGACGGCGAAGATGGCCAGCACCTCTGCATGGTTCGCCAAGAGTACGGCCGTCTTGCCTTGGCGCTCGAGCGTGTCGAGCGCTTTTTCGATGTCGGGTGAGCACAGGCCGATTTCCTCGATCAGTCGATGGTTGCCGAGCTGATAGACGTGACCATCAATGCTGCCACGCGCGCCTCGGCCCGGAATGGCGGCGAAATCGGTCACCTCGCGCAGCACCCATCCGATTTCAACCGCGGTACGGGCGATCGCCAGCGAGACCGGATGATCCGAGCGCGCCGCGAGACTGCCTGCCAGGATATGCGCCTGGTTCGCGTCGCCGCTCAGTACCAGAAAGTCCGTCTGGGCGGGCTTGCCGTGCGTAATCGTGCCGGTCTTGTCGAGGGCCAGCGTGGCGAGTTTGCGCCCCTCTTCGAGATAGACGCCACCTTTCACCAGAATGCCCTTGCGGGCGGCCGCGGCGAGACCGCTGACGATCGTGACCGGCGTCGAGATCACCAAGGCACACGGACAGGCAATCACCAGCAGCACCAGCGCCTTGTAGATCCAGTCCATCCACGCGCCGTCGAAAGCTAGCGGTGGCACGATGGCCACCAGCAGCGCGACGGCGAACACGACGGGCGTGTAGATCCGGGCGAACCGGTCGACGAAGCGCTGGGTGGGCGCGCGGCTGCCCTGGGCGGATTCGACGGCGTGGATGATGCGGGCCAGGGTGGAATGCTTCGCCTCCGCTGTCACGCGATATTCCAGCGATCCCGCTTCATTGATCGTGCCCGCGAACACGCTATCGCCTTCGCCTTTGTCCACCGGCAGGCTCTCTCCGGTGATGGGCGCCTGATTGACCGTCGAACGTCCGCTGATCACCACGCCATCGAGCGCGATGCGCTCACCGGGGCGCACGCGCACCATGGCCTCCAGCGGCACCGTTTTGGCCGGCACGACCACCCAGCTTCCATCGCCCTGGCGCACCGTCGCGGTGTCTGGCGCGAGTTCCAGCAGACCGCGAATCGCATTGCGCGCCCGATCGAGCGATTTCGCTTCGATCACCTCGGCCAGTGCGAAGAGGAACATCACCATGGCCGCTTCCGGCCAGTGTCCGATGAGCATCGCGCCGGTCACGGCAATCGACATGAGTGCGTTGATGTTGAGATTGCGATGCCTGAGCGCGATCCAGCCTTTCTTGTAGGTCGCCAGACCGCCACTGAAGATCGACACCAGCGCGAGAGCCAGGACGGTCCAGTGGTCACCGCCGTTGAGCCAATACACCCCCTCGGCCAACGTCGCGGTGACTCCGGCCAGCGCCATCGGCCACCAGTGGGTCTTGGGCGCGGGTTTGATCGGCGGCGCTGCGCTCTCCGTGCCTGCCGATTCGACCTTCGCTTCGAGACCGATGGCTTTCAGGGCGCCGAGGACCGCTTCCAATGCTCCCGGACGATGCGTCACGCTCAGCCGACGCTGGACGAGGTTGAAATCGAGCGCCGCCACTCCGGCCATGCCAGCGAGCTTGCTCCGGATCAACGCCTCCTCGGTCGGACAGTCCATCCCGGCGATCGCGAGCGTCGTGTGCACGGCAGCAGTGGTCTTATCGATGCGCTGTGCCGGCGCACCGATGGCTGGCACGGCGGCGTCGGCCGCGACCGGCGGGTCGGGGCGATCGCTCACGTCCGACCTTTGCCGGGTCACGGTGAGGTTGAGTCCCGTCACGCCGTCGAGGGGTTCAAGATTGTTGCGGACCAGCGCCGCATCGGTGGGGCAGTCCGTGCTGTCGACGCCGTATAGCTTCCCGTTGGGGCCGTCGGGGGACGAATCACCCGGCGACTGCGACACGATGGAACATCCGCAACTACCAACACTGCATTTGCTCATGCTTGGTTCCCCTGTCTGGACTTGCAGTCATTTAACAATCCGTAGTCACTACAGAGTCAAGGACCTAGAATGCCGGTAGGACCTTCCTTCCCGCCTGGAGGGCAAGCACGATGAAAATCGGTGAGCTGGCCAGAGTGACCGGCACCCCGGTAGAGACCATCCGCTACTACGAGCGCGAAGGGTTGCTGGCCGCCCCGGCACGTACGGACGGCAATTTCCGCATCTACGAGGACACCCACGCCGAGCGTTTGTCGTTCATCCGCCATTGCCGATCGCTGGACATGTCGTTGGACGAGATTCGCATCCTGCTGCGCTTCAAGGATGCGCCGGGCGCGAACTGCGGCGATGTGAACACGTTGCTCGATGCTCACATCGTTCACGTCGCGGCACGTATCCGCGAACTGCGTGTGCTGGAGCGGCAACTCAAGAGCCTGCGCGAACAATGTCCCCAGGCACGGGATGCTGCCCACTGTGGCATCCTGCACGAGTTGTCACAGCCCGCGTGTCCGGGAGCACCTATCAGTGGCGGGCACGTGCATGGCGCGCACGGCGGCGTCCGAAAATGAACGACATTCAGCCACGCCGCACGCTATGCTTGAGTCGGTCATCAGGACGCTCCCATGAATGAGGTCGATGTCTACGTACACGCGGCAACACGCGCCAATACGCGTCGCAGCTACACCTCCGCCGTGCGCCACTTCGAGGAGGAATGGGGTGGCTTCCTGCCGGCGAGCGCGGACAGCATCGCGCGCTATCTGGCGCGGCATGCCGAACTGCTGTCCATCGCTACCCTGCGACAGCGCCTCGCAGCCTTGTCGCGCTGGCACCAGGATCACGGCTTTGCCGATCCTACCAAGGCCCCTCTGGTACGACAGACCATGAAGGGCATTCAAACCGTGCATCCGCCGCAAACCCGTCAGGCGGTGCCGCTACAGATTGGCCAACTGTCCCACGCCGTGACATGGCTGGACCACGCGATCGGGACCCAGGGCGCGGTCGCGCGACTGCGCCACACCCGTGACAAGGCGCTACTCCTCCTGGGTTTCTGGCGCGGATTCCGAAGTGACGAGTTGATCCGCCTGGAAACGCAAGATGTCGAACTCGTGCCCGCCCAAGGCATGACCTGCTTCCTGCCTCGAACCAAGGGCGACCGGCAGGCGGCCGGACGGTGCTTCAAGGTGCCGGCCTTGTCGCGTCTGTGCCCCGTGGCGGCCTATACGGCCTGGAAGGATCTGTCGGGGATCGAGGAAGGGCCGGTCTTCCGCGGGATCGATCAATGGGGACGAATCCGTGTCCACGGCCTGCACGTCAACAGCGTCACGCCGCTGCTGCGCAGCATTTTTGAGCGCGCGGGACTCCTGTCGGCCGACAGCTTCAGCAGCCATTCCTTGCGTCGTGGTTTCGCCAACTGGGCCAACGACAACGGCTGGGATGTCAAAAGCCTGATGGAATACGTCGGCTGGCGCGATGTGAAGTCCGCCCTGCGCTATATCGACGGGGCCGATGCCTTCGGCCGGCAGCGCATCGAACGCGCCTTCTCAGCTGACGATCAGGCGTCGTGATGGGGTTCCAGGTCAGCCAGTGGCTGCAGCGCCGCGGCGATCTCGAGACAGTGATCAGACATCTGCCGGAACTCGTCGATGAGGGCGGCGGCAACTTCCCACAGGTCATCGGCGCTCGATTCGCTCGGATTCGCGCCATTGATGACGGTGTGTGCCATGCGGTGAAGACGCAGCAGTTCATCGCGAACACCACCGGTCTTTTCGAATCGCTGCGCGATCGGCGCCAGCCGCTCGACGAGTTCGAGTAGCGCTGTGGTATCAAAGCTTTGCCGCAGGTTGTCCAGTGCTGCGGCGTCGACATCGCCGTAGGGGGTAACCGCGAAACGGGGTTCAGGGATGTCCATGCTCAGGCTCTGCGCGTCGCGCGCCGCATGTCCTGCACCGACGCGGCCACTTGTTGAAAGGTGTCGTCCGCGATCCAGGCTTCGGGTTTGCGCTTGAGTTTCAGGCTGTACTCGCCGAAGCGCTTGACGTGCGCGACCTGGTAGGGGCTCAGAAAGCTGACATCGTTTTCCGTGATCTGCCAGCCTTCATGCCGGAGGTTGCCCAACGTGCGCATCATGTCGACGGTGTTCTGCAGGATCAGGGCGGAGGCCACGAGATCGTTGTAGCGCAGGCGCTTCTGCTGTTCGTCCGGCTCATTCACGGCGATCACGTCGCCACCGAAGGACAGCCACTTGGCAAAGCCGTTGTAGGACTCGATCTTGTTGGTGTTCGCCGTGATCTCCTGGCGCAGCTCACGACTGCCGATCCACTCCAGCAGGAAGCCCGTGCGGATCACGTTGCCCAGTTCCTGCGCCGCGAAATACAGACGGTTCTTGCGGCTGTAGCTGCCCAGCTTGCGCAGCAGCGTGGCCGAAGAAATCTTGCCGGCGTAGATCGACAAGGCCACCTGCATCAGATCCTGCCAGTGCCGCTCGATGAGATTCCAATCCACGCTGTCGCCGAACAGCCGATTGATGTACTTGTACTTCACCGTCTTGTCCGGCCGGAACAGCGTCAAATTCTTCCAGTTCCGGATCCGCGGCATCAGCTTGATGCCCAGCAAGTGGGTGAAGGCAAACACGGTGGCCGACTGGCCCTGGGTGTCGGCATGCACCGTATCCGCCTCGACCGACAAGCCCGCCTTGAGTAGCCCCTCGATCACGTAGATCGCTTCCCACACGCCGGGCGGGATGAAGTGACGGAACACCGCGATGTAGTTGTTGGCCACGTGGCGGTAAGCGACGGCGCCCATCTTGCGGTAACGGAAGTGGTAGCCCGCGAGCAGGTTTTCGTCGTAGAAATCGTACTGCGTACCGTCGGCGGCGACCGTCTTGCCATCACCCCATATCTTGGGGAGATCCAGGCGCAGATATACCTCGTTGAGCTCGCGTTGGGCCGCTTCCAGGCTCTCCAGTGAGAGGTGGCGCCGATTGACGAAGGACAGCATGTGCGGCGTGACGCCGCTGTTGCCCAGATGGCGCGCCGCCTGTGTGGGCCCGAGGTTGCAGCCCATGGCGAAGATCGTCAGCAGGTAGCGCTCGGCCGGCTGCTTGAGCTTGGCCATGTTGCCCGATAGTGGCCCGAAGTGCCGCGTGAAGCCCATCCAGTGTTCGATGTTGGCGAGCACGTCCAGAATGTGCCGCGCCGGCATGCGCTGGGTCAGCGCGTTCTGCAGCGACATAACCGAAGGCGGGATTTCGCGCGCAATCGGCTTGCGCAACACGGGTTCTCCGCTGGCAGTCAGGGCCACATCGCCGCGGCATTCAGGAAACGTGTCATCCAGGTGCTGCGCGGTGTCGGTGAGCCAGTCGCGCAAACTGCTGGCAAAGGTCGTTGCGTCCTGCGGCAGGCCAATCTTGTCGCAGTAGGCGGGTAACAACTCCTGGCATTCCTCCCACGAAAGCAACTGATCGCGGTAATCGGCGAACTCCTCCGAGCCGACGATACTGAGATCGCCAGAGCGCAACTCCTCGGCGAGGTAGGAGAAGACACAGATTTCGAGGTTGCGCCGGCTTAAGCCCAGACCGAAACCATCGCCGCTGTCGCCCTCGCGCAGGAGCTTGCGCCAGCGGTCCGAGGCGAAGGAAAGGTCAATGCTCTCCGTAATCCACTCGATGCGATGCTTGTCCTGGTAGGTCTTGATGAGGTTCAAAGCGTCGATCAGCGTCCGATCCTGGGTGGTGGCGCGGATGTCGAGCAAATGCACGAGCCGGAACAGGATGGAGCGATGGCTCTTGAAGTGTTTCCACACGAGCGGCAGGTAGTTGTTGCCGCTGGTCGCCTGCACCTGGGCACAGGTCTCGCGGACCCCGTGGACTCCACCTGCGGGTGCAAGGTATTCGCGTATCTGAGCGCCGGCCGCCGCATTGTCCGGTTCGCCGTCGAGGATGGCGAGCACGCCATCCAGCGTGCCGATCAGGCGCTCGATCTGGCCGCGCTGCCCGAACTGGATCTGGTCGAGCTCTTCCTTGGCGCGTTTGTGAATCGTGGCCACGCGGCGCAGGAACATCTCGGCCAACTGATCCCGCGCGCGCACCTGCATGCGCCGGATCAGGGCCACCAGCAGGGTGTAACGCTTGGTCTCGGCGCATTCGCGCAACTCGGACACGTCATAGGCCATGGCCTGGGCGGCGAAGTGGCGAATCTTGGTGTCGGGAAGGCCTGCAAGGACGTCATCCCCCGCCGTGATCGAATCCAGCCATTCCAGATGCTCCACCAGCATATCGAGATGCTTGCGGGTCGGGCGTTTCGCGGATTTCTTGAGCTCGTTGTATTCGCTTTGGCGGCGTTCCAGTTTGTCCGTGACCAGCAGCGCCTGTAGGGCTTCGAGTTGTTGGGGGGTGATACGGTGAAATACCTTACCGAACACCCGGTTCTGCACGGCAGCGTGGGCCTTCTCTGCCAAATCGTCGAGCGTCGAGAAGGCGGGGAGTTCGTAGCGCGCCTGGAGCACCCCCTCGATTATCCCATTGATGATGTCGGCACGCTGATCCATGAGCTCAGCCGCATCGCAGGCAAAGCGTTCTGCTTGGCGCATCGCATCGTGCCCATGGAAGGGTTTGACGTTAAGCAAGCCCAGCACCATGGCTTTGTGCCGAAAGAGGGTGCGTTCGACGGGGTATTCGATCCGTATCGCGTCACCGAAACCGAGGCCATTCCGGACGTGGGTGATCACCTCGGAAGGTATCTTGTCGAGGCTAGGAAAGTAGCGCAAGTGCTGGAAAACTTTGAGCAGGACGGCCAGTCCGAGTCGGGTCCCGGCAGAACGGCCGGCCGACTTCAGCCAGTTGATTTCTTCATCCTGCAGAGTAAAGAACTGTCGCAGGTCACTCGGTGAGTAGTAGCTCAGAAACTGCGGGTATGCAGTGCGCTCCAGTGACGCCATCCTGATCCTCCGGTATCCGTGCCAGCATGCAAGGGTAACGGAGAATTGCAGCGGTTGGCACGTCATCAGGATTAGTTGTAGATCAACCGGTTACAGGTGATATGTACAGTTTTTCCCCTTATCCCGGTCATACGCCAACTCCACGCCCGTCATTCCGGACTGCGTGTTCAGGCGCAGCACCATCTTGCGCAGCGTCTCGCGCCCTTCAGGACCCAGCTTGCGTGCATCGATCTTTTCCATGCACACATTATAGAGAAAACAGCCTATTTAAGGGCCTGATTAATAACTCAAATGGCGGCTGGCGGCTGGTGACACGACTGCTTGTTCTACCGCCCATTCCTACGCTGTACCACTGGGAGCCGGCCTCAGCGCACGCTTAGCGTACTTTGCGATCCGTTTTCTGAGACGCCCCCTTATCGAACTGATGGTGGCCGGGGTGCGGCGCCCGCGCGAGGCGTGCCTGGCCGACCCCGGCATCACCGGCACCCTGAGCATAGGCGACATTCCGGTCGGAACCGCCGAGAAGCGGCCGCTGCACGCGGCGCAGCTGTGGGAGCGCTGGGGCACCTCGGCCAGGCGCGGCTTGCTGCCGCCGCTGTTCGACGTCCAGGTGCTGCGCATGACCCCGCGCGGGCTGCTGCTGCGCGGCTTCCAGGTCGATAACGCGAACTGGCCGAGCTCGGCCCAGCACGCGCAGGAATGGTGGGCTGTGCCGATCGACAAGGCGAGCGCGGCTTAGCGTACGATTTTTTCCGTTTTCCGAGCCGCAGGCTCAGTGCAGCGTTCCGCCGGCCCCGCCCTCGGCATCCTTCACCGGCAGAAGATCCGTGAACCGCCCCTCGACCTCGGTGTAATGCCGGAACTCGGGCACGCCGATCGTGCGCTTCTTCTTGCTGATGCCCTTGGGCTTGACCGGCACCTGGGCGACCCACACGCCGTGGCGCGTCTCGAGCGACAGGCTCACCACGTCGATCCGCCAGCTCGCCGGGCAGTCGGCGAGCGATCCGTACTCGTCGAGGATCTCCTCGTAGCGGGCGACCTTGTCGGCACGCAGGCTGTAGGCCTCCATCAGCACGAAGACGAAGTCGGCGTCGAGCTGCTCGGCGAGCATCTTCACAGTGCGCGCCGCTGCGTCCTTGTCAGCCGGCGAGCGCATGACGAGCGCCGTGGGGATCGTGGCGCCGGTGGTGAAGTTGCCGACGAAGGCCATCGGCGCGAGCTCCTCGCCCTGCTCGAGGAGCTCGCGCGCCTTGTCGATCAGCGGCGCGATCGCCGCCCGGTAGCGTTCGGGGAGCTGGCTCATGTCGGGTTCCTCGCCGGGCTCAGCGCTCGCGGCGCATCTTCACCGCCGCCTCGTATTCGCGATCGAGTCCGGTGCCGGCGTCGCCCTTGGCGTCGAACATCCGGAACCCCACGTGCATGTACGCCAGAAGCGCCAGCCCGGAGAACTCGCCCTCGAGGTTCTCGAGCGTGTAGCGCACCGAGGGCTTGTTGATCTCGAGCCCGTTGCGGCCGAGCAGCGCGATCTCCATCACGATCTGGCCGACCTTCGCCTGGTCGAGCTTGGCGAAGCGATCGAGCGCCGCCTGCATGTACATCACCGCGTCCATGCGCAGCCCGCCGTCGACCGCCGCGCGCAGCTCGTCCTGCCCGATGCGCGTGAGCGCCTCCTCGGCCATCTCGCCGGCCTGGTGATCGGGAAAGCGCTTGACCACCGCCTTGTACTGCTCGGCCGCCTCCTTGACGTGCGACGGCCCGAGCGCCTCCAGGCACTGCGCGAGCCCGAGCTGCGCCCCCGGATCGGCCGGCGCGAGACTCGCCGCCTGGCGGAAGAACGGCAGCGCCTCGGCCGCCCGGCCGGAACGCATCAGCACCGCCGCCAGGTTGCGCTTGGCGAAGGCGTTCTCCGGCTCGAGCTTGACCGCGTCACGCAGCGCGTTGGCCGCCTCATCGGCGCGTCCCGGTGCGCGCGAATGCTACCCCGAGCGCGATGAACGCGTTCGCGTGTGTGGGGTCGAGCTCGACCGCCCGCTGCAGCGGGGCGACCGCCTCTGCCGGTCGCCCCAGTTCGGACAGGCACAGCCCGTGGCTGTAGGCGAGCTCGGCGTCGTCGAGCATGCCGTCGAGCGCTTCGAGCACCGGCAGCGCATCCTCCAGGAAGCCGTTCTGCAGCAGCCCCAGCACGTAGGCCTTCGGCTCGACCCCGCGCTCGGGCACCGCGACCACGCGCACGAACCCGTCATCGACCGCCACCACGGCCTGCCAGCCGCGCGCCGCGTAGTCGAGCGCATAGCGCCCGATCACCGTCTGCTCGAACTCGGGTGTGCCGCGCGGCGGCAGGCCCACCAGGTCGAGGTCGTCGAGCGGAATCTGGAAGATTTCGGGGGCTTGGCGGCTGGTCATCGAGGCGTTCAGAGGTGGAGTGCGGCGTGGATTGTCGCATCCATGAGGCGAGCGAGGCGCGCTGGAGCTTCAGGAAAGCCGCTGGACGTCTCGTTGCTCAGCCTGCTGCAGACCGGGTTTAGGGCGGTTCTGCGGCGGCTGCGCTTGAGGTTGCTGGAGCGGTTCAGCCGTCATGGGGGGGCTAGTTCATGGCCCCCTTGGGGGGGCCTGTTCAATGTGGATGTGCAGTGACCGTGGAGCTTCGGTTGGTCAGAGCCTCAGAAGTAGCAGCGCGTTAAAGCGTTAAATAAAAACCGTTAAAGCGCGCGCGCGTGTTAAGGCTTCCAAATCCCGCGCGGTTACTGGCTTTGAAGGTCGTTTGCATCTGTGATAGCCGGTAAACAGCATCGCTGATAGCCGGTGCTAAACATCGCTGATAGCCGGCGAAAACATCGCCGATAGCCGGTTGGTGCGGATGCACTGTGGATAAGTCCTTCAAACATCGCTGATAGCCGGTCCAGAACATCGCCGATAGCCGGCTCGGCGTATCCACGGCGTACTCCATCAAAAACCTTCCGTTCCTATGTCAAACGGCTGAAACCCGCATCACTAAAGGGATGTGGGCCTGCAAACAGAAGAAGATCACATCGCTGATAGCCGGCAGAAACATCGCTGATAGCCGGTTCTGAAGCTGCTTCAAGATTCTGCCGGCCCGTATTCAACCATCGGCGATAGCCGGTTGCTACGCTGTCCGAGGCTTCTTGTCGTAGCGCTCAAGCCCCTGAAACCACTCGTAGTTCTGCGAGCGGAGGAGCTCTTTGGAGAGTTTGCTCGGGTTACGCGTGTAAAAGACCACGTCATCAGGGCTCTTCTTCGAGTCGAGCGCGATGTGGTACTCGGGCAACCTGTCGCCAGTGATCGCCTGGCGTAGCTCGTCTCTGAATCGATAGCGCTCTTGAGTGGTGCCTATCTTGTCGGCAAGCAGGTCAATGTTGACCTTCCAGAGCGGCTGATCACCGCAATGCTTGCGTGCAATCTCATACAGGCGCCGCTCGATCGACTTGGTCAAGCTGAAGTATCCGCGATCGAGGGTCAGCACCTCGTAGTTCATCAGTCCGTTGAAAAGCCACTCGGAGATCGTCACTGAAAAGCGAAGGACGCGTGAAACCTCCTTGCGTACTACCCTGTTCGTCTCCGGGTCGTGTCCAGTCTCAATCCGCTTGTGCTCTGACAGTATCTTGTAGGTGTCGATCAGAGAAAAGCCTTCCGTCTGCCGAACCCCACCAGTTTCGATGTTGGTCTCGATCGTGGTACCGCGCAGGCGTCGGAGCATGTCGACGATGCGCTCAAACGACGCCCGGCCATCGCCGCGCTCAGTACCCACTAGAAAGTCGATGCTCTCAATCTGTACAGTCCGTGAGACAGGGAGCTCCTGGTTGCGGGCTTCGACAATCTGCGATGCGATGTAGAGAAGCAGATCCTTATCGAACACCGTAGCAGCGCCAACGCTGCTCGGGATGACTCGCACCACCTTGGCACCACGCCGATACTCGCGCGTATTTGTGTCCTTTTTCTTGGCCAGAGAGAAGATCGGCACCTCCATAGAGGCGATGTCATCCTTGACCGGCCAGTTCGCGATCTCGCAAATAAACAGTTCGCCTTGGGCGGGATCTGACGTCTGAGTCATGCCGTGACCTCGGTAGTGATCGGAGCTTCGGCAGCCGTATCAGGCCTTGCCGAGGCCGTCGATCTCAAGACCCCGCTCGACGGCTCGATGGATCGCGAGATTTATCACCGCGGCGCGGCTCTGCCCGAGCTCCGCAGCTAGCTGGTCGACACGCTCGAGGAGGGTTGGCGCGATCTTGAGGCTGATGAGCTTCTTGGCCTCGCGCCGGGTGGGCTGTGCCTTCGACGCATCCGGCGCACCGCCGATGAAGGCCTCGGCCGCAGCGTTGTCCGCGGCGATGGGCTCGACAGCCTTGGGTTTCGGTTTGGACGTGATCGCCATAGTTAACACCTTTTAGATATCGTTAAGATATCATATTGATATTCAAACGAATTACAAAGAATATCAGAAAAGCGCACTAACCAGCGCACTGATCTCCTCGCAAGCCTTCTTGTCTGCCGGCTTCGCCTCGAGCACCGAGAGCCCCTGCCCTGCAGCGTTGGCGAACGACTTGCGCCGCCGGATCGGCGTCTGCAGCAGTTCGAACTGCGGGAAGTCCGCGACCGCTGCCGCGGCGTCGGCGTTGTCGGCCGAGACCTCGCCCGGATCGGCGCAGTTGAGCACCGCGAACGCCTGCAGGCCATCGCGCACCGCGCGCGCTTCGTCGATCAGCTTGGCGATATCGTCGAGCGCCCACACGTCGTAGCTGCGCGGCTGAAACGGCACCAGGAGCATATCGGACAGAATCAGCGCTGCCCGCAGCGCGGTAGAGTCTCGCCCGCCGGCATCGATGATGATGTCGTCGAACTTGGCGCGCTGCTGCTGCACCTGGCTGCGCAGCGTCGCCCCGTCCGGATAAGTAGCGCACGCGATGCCGGGCAGGTGGCCCGCCTCGGCGCGGATCGCGATCGCGGTCTGCGCCGTGCCCTGGCGGTCGCCGTCGATCAACCACACGTCGCGGCCGGCGAGGGCGCGCGCGATGGCGATGTTCACGGCGAGGGTAGTCTTTCCAACGCCGCCTTTTGTATTGCCGACAGTTAATATCATTTATATATCTTATCAATATCGGATAGATATCTTTTAGATATCTATCCGCAATTTAGCACATTACCCCAATGGAGAGAAGTCCAGACAAGGCGATAGCTATTACGGGGTCCAGTAACCATATTCCTCTTGATAGGTAGGCGCTCCCGCGACTGCTTCGAGTACGCTAGTCAGCAGCGAAGCGATGGCCTGCTTTTGCTCAGCGCCACCACCTGGGGCCAAGTCGAAGGTGCCGACACTCGGGATTTGATGGGACCCCGTACCGCCAAACGCGGCCGGGTTCCGAACAAAGAGATTGGGCTTTGGCGCGCTGACGATGCCTCCAACGCCGTCACCAGGAAAGAGTACGTAGGCTCCCCGTGTACCAAGGATTCCGTCCCGATACGTGTGCATCTTGAAGAGATCCTCAAGCTTGTGCACTCGTGCCACTTCGGCTTCGTAATCAGCTATTCCACCATCCTGCTCGCCGTCGGGCGCTTCTTCGAACAAGGTCTCCGACTGTTGCCTCTCGAGCCGATACTTAGCGTCGAAGTGAAGCCAATGCGATGGCAAGTCTGCGGCGGCCTTGCTCAGCCGGATGCTGAAATCGGGATCGAAAGATGCGGTGTAGCTGCCCTCCCACGCCGACTGCGGCGATTTCGGGCGGCGAAAGCGGCGGTTGAAGAAGAGTGAGACGCGAACTTTGGCGCCGCTGTCCCCTGTGAACTCGAAGCGGCACTCGCTTCGAGCCCCCTTGGCAAGTTGCACCTTCAGGCCGTCCTTGCTCACGGTCAGGAAGTTACCGCCTCCAATTTCGACGCACAGCGAAAGAAGGATCTCCCGAAGGCAGAAAAAGCACCAGTACTCGTAGATCTGGTTTACTGGGCGGATGTCGCCGGAGAGTCCGTCGGAGAGTTGTGCACCTTCCTTCCACGCGAGTTCCAGCGCCATGCGCAACGAAAGGTCGTAGCGCAGCAGATCCTTGTAACCGCGCTTTCGCAAGAGCGTCTGCGAGTTTGCAGGGATTTGAGTGAGAGGGCCCACATCTCGCCACATTCCATGCTGCAAAGCTTCGTCGAGCGACACGCCCCAAGCGCGAGCTTCGCGCGCTGACGCTCGCCGTCCCTGTGAGGCCAACGCGCCTTCAAGCCGCCGTGAGACAAGGCTGCAATGCTCCAAGAAAGCTTTGGCATAGCGGTTCTCAGGCGTATCGAGGGATTCGTAACTCTCGCGATGAGGCAGCGCTGTAGGCGTGAAACCTCTAAATAGGCGAGCTAAGGGACCACTTGGGCTGAGTTCAGAGTAGTCCAGCCCGTCAGCGACTAGTTCTGGATCGGCTTCTTGGATTTCGTCGATCGGCGTGGGCTCCACGCGTTCCACCAAGCGCACATGCGGTCGCTCTACGATCTCCTCGATGGACATCGGGAGCCTTTCCTTTGCCATCACATGCCGCATCAGGAAGTGCAGGGCGGATTCGTTTTTTGCGAGATCGTCAGTCGTCTGAAAGTTCAGAGAAACCGGGCTGTCGTAGGAAAGCAGTAGCTCTGTGGCCTTCTCTGCCAGTTCGTCCAGCAGACGCTTGAACTCCTCAAAGTAACGCAGCTTTCGACAGGCGACCTCGGCTCGCACCTCTCCTCCGAACACGGGCGAGAGGTTCAATACGCCGGCGTGCGAGCGCAAGCGAATCTGCCCTGTGACCACCGTTTTGCCACCCTCTTGCCGCCAGCGCCTGGCTGGCTCCCGCGTGAAGGCGTTCGCGAGCCTAGGCTCGAACGGCCACGTAGGATTTTCTTGAGACAGATGGATGGCCTCTTGTATCGACGAGGGCGTAGCCACGTCGACAAAGTAGTCGGTGTCCTCACGAAGCTGGAACTTCTCGAACAGTTCTCCAGCGTCACGCCAGCACATCGGCGGAATACCGCCCCAAGAGATCTCCTCAGCCTTGGTCTCTTCCTCAGCGGAGATCAGCGAGTCCGACTGGATAACGCCCTCGGCGAGCGGCCTGCCTTGGCCAAGGTCGGCTTCGATGTCGATCCAGCAGCCCGCGCCTAGGTCGAATCTCGCGCGATGCAGCGGAACGCAGCTCATGTCACTTCACGAAGGAGACGTAGTTGCGCGAGAGCAGTCGACCGTGCATCTCGAGGAGCTTAGCCCTGCACCGAGCAAACTCCTTACCTGGCGGCAGGTTGATGGCCTCACCCGGTTCGATACGAGTTGAAGCCTCGGCGCCCAGCGTGTATTTGGCGGCCGGGTCCCTGTCGGCATGAGAGCCGCCCAGGAACGCATGGATTGCCTTCAGGCTGTCACCCAAGGCGGAACGACTCCCATGAATTTTGGGGAGAACCTTCTGGAACAGGGCACGGTCGAGCCCATCTACCCAATGAGTCATGGCGTCGGCCGGAGCGACGCCATTGATGATCTGCGCCTTGATCCACACCAGCATGTAGGCGTAGATCTCCTTGTTCACCCGAAACGCGAACTCGAACCCCACAGGGGCAAGCAGCTTGAAGCAACCTTCAAGTACCTGCACTGTGAATGTCCGCTGGCTTTCGAACTCAATCGCGTTGACTCCATATTTGTCCACCAAAGCGACGAGGACCTGCGACGGGTCTGCTGCACGGCCTTCACCCGCTTCTCGGTCGTCGATCGCCTCCTGCAGGAGCTGATTCCCCATGGCCAAGTCCAACGTCTCTTCCGGCTTCGCTCCCGCGAGGTATTCGGAGGGCCTGAGAGCTCGCGCTTCCAGAACGTGGGCCCGGTCGAGCACTTTGGGCGAGAACATGTAGGTGGTCTCATCGATGTTCACCGTCCCGACATAGAAGAGGTTCGGCGGCAGCGTCAAAGGCTGATCGTTTTTTACAAGCAACGCGGCCGACTCAGCCTCTGCTGAAGCCGGGTCCTCCGCGTTCAGCAGCTCCGATATCACCGACATGGAGTGCTTATCCACGATGGGGGCGTTCTCGCCATCTTCCAGGATCGACGATGCCTCCATAAGCGACAGAAACGGCGCGAAGTAGCGCTCGACGTGCGAGAGATTCATCTCGTCGAATACCAGGAAGTGCGGGATCTTCGTCGAACTCGGATTACACGCCCGCAGAATGATGCGAAGCGTTTCGGTGATCTCGTAGCTTTCGTTAGTCTCAGTCCCGTCTGCCCTCTTGCGAAGCTGCCCAAAAGGAGTGCGGAAGCCGAGGAGCTTCTTCGGGGAGGTCCAGTCGGGGCCGATCGGAACCAACTGGAAAATCTGGCCTTTGACTTGCGCGTCGTAATGCTCTTGCAATTGCTCCGCAAGTCGCAGCGTCGAGCGCGACTTCCCAGTGCCCGATGCGCCTGTAAGGATCACAAAAGGCTTGGCTGCTAGTGCCGCGACTAGGTCGAGCGAGCACGTACCCCCTGTGGCGGCAGCTGCCGCGGCAGGTACAGACGCAGCCACGAGACCATTCAGGTAGTCCTCCGGCGTGGCCGGGGCGTCGTCCAGATCGGCGTCAGTGATCTGGCCAGCTGGATCTGAAAACAAGGCATCCCGCTCGGCTGCGGTAAGGCTGTAGTCGGCGACGAAGCGGTCCCGCAGCGCATTGAAGCGATCAGCCGGCGCAGCGAAACCCCCGACTATCGGCTCAATATCGACTTTTCGGTAGTTCCAGACCGCGGTCTCTCCCAGGCTTGGCTTGGCGCCTTTGGCTGCTTTCAATAAGAGCGCTTCTAAGTAGGCTTCATGCCCCGCCCGCAGCCCCGCCTTTCGAGGGTCGTCGCTGGTTAGTTCGACGACCCTCTGCCAAGAGTTGCCGGCGATAGTGGTACCAGTCCCGTTGGAGATGTATTTGCCGCCGCGGAAGCCGCCTCGGCTCGCCTCCTGCGACACGAAGACGTTGAAAATTTGCTTCTCTTCACCGATCAGAATTGAGTTGTCTAACTTGACTCCAGCTAGTTCCTTGGTTGCCTGCAGATAGGCTGGTTGACTTTGGGTTATGGCTACGTGCGTCTGCCCACCGACAGAGAGCGTTCGCTTCAAGATGAGAAAGTCCATCAATGCGGCTTTCGCCCGCGTGTCAGCCAACGCGGTGATGCTTGCTTTAATACGAGCCGCCGTCAGGTATCGCGCCATCTAAACCTCCACCGTTGTTCTTGTGGGACAGCAAGGCAGATCAGCCGAGCTCGCCTATGTGCTCCACCATCGACTGGCAGAAGTCCTTCTTGATGTCGATGCCAATCGCGCGAAAGCCGTGCTTCCTGGCGAAGACAAGACTTGTTCCGCTGCCGCCAAACGGATCGAGCACCACACCACTTTGTGGCGTGGTGGAGAGGATTGGGATTCGTACGAGCTCTTCCGAGAAGCGGGCCTTGTGCATGTGGCTACGCCGAGCTGGCGGGATTTCCCAAGTGTCAGGCGGAGGGAGGATGCTGCCAGTTTCGGACTTTCGCCCGACGAGGTCTTTGTTGAAGAAATACCAGCGCGACTTGACAAGGTGAAACATGTATTCGTGCGACATTGAGCAGCGGTCGCGTACCTGGTCTGGAATCGGGTTCGGCTTCAGCCATACGTTGTCGTTGCGCACGATCCAGTCCTTGTCCTGCATCGCGATCGCGAACCGATGCGGAATAAGCAGGAGTTGCTTGGGCTTGCATAACTGTCCGTCGCCGGTACGATCCTGAGGGCGCAGGCCGAACCGTCGAGCGCTCTGTTTCGACTCCCCGCTCTTGTGCTCGCCCTTGCCACTCCAGTAGGTGTCGCCTAGGTTGACCCACAGGCTGCCGTTGTCGGCGAGCACAGGCTTGGCCGCCTCAAAGCAAGCCACGAGCTGCTCGATGAATTGCTGCGGATGCTCCTCGAGCCCGATCTGCCCCTTAGCCCCGTAGTCCCTCTGGCCGTAGAACGGAGGTGACGTGACCATGCAGTTCACGATCACACCTGCTTTGGTGAGGTGCGCCATTGCCTCCCGGACGTCCATGTTGAAGATCAGTACGTTTTCGTCGGCGTAGTAGGCCGCTTTACGCAATTTTTCGTCGCAAAACGCCTCATCGCTGGTGATCTTCGGTACTTGGGCAAGGTTTGCCTTTGTCACAGGCTTTACAGTCAGTTTTCCTGTGAGCTTCTTGCTCGCTTTTCCAACTCTCTTTACTGCCGCTGGTAGCTCGGCAGCCAAGGTTCCGACTGCATTCTCCTCAGGCTCTATGGCGCACAGCACCTCATCGTTACTCACGCGCTCACCTTGATGTTCGACTTATTGACAACCCGGCGCTCACGCTGTTGACTGGCCGGAAGAGAGATCCGGTGCTGATCGCAGTAGTTGGCCACCAGGACTTCAAGCATGTTGACCATGCTGCGCTGCTCGTGATCGGCTGCGGCTTTCAAGGCGAGCTTGAAGGAGGGTGATACGCGAAGGTTAAGGGTGTCTGACTTAGTCTCTTCGAATCTCAAGGTAGCCCCGCATATGTCTGTGCAATTGCGTTATTATAGCTGTGCAAACAGCGTTCCTCCATAGTCGCGCGAGAAAGAGGCCCCTCGCATGAAAGACATCAGCGGTACGCTTAACCCGACCTAAATCGTCTGGCATCCGCACACGTGGCCTCCCCAGCCCTTCAGTTGTCGCGGCGTTTTCTTGACGATACCGCTTCCACTCCGACTTGTTGCATTCGCCCGCAAGGGACAGTTGGTAGAGCGTCTGACCACGCTTGAACGGATATCGTCGCTCAGGCTACGCTGAAACTATTATATCTTTAAGATATCTTCTTGATATCTATATGATATCATCTCGACTAAATGAGGTTAAGATGAGCACCGAGCAGCCGATACCTGCTCCCCATAACGACACCTGGGGCTTTTGGGGGACAATGAACGCGCACGCCAACGCAGCCTGGCCCCTAGCGATGGCTGCCATCTCGGGCGCCACCGGCCAACCTTTGGAGTCTGTCCGCGCCTTCCTCGACAGCCGCCACGGCCGCTACTTTGGGGACGATGTGGTTAACAACCTTTCCGCTGGTGGGCCCATCGGCGAAGCGATCAAGGCCACTACCCAGCAGTGGATGGCCTGGACCATCAGACACCAGACTAGCAAGGACTACGACATCCCGCGCGGCATACCTTACCTGACGGGCTTTGTGATTCACTGCGCGATAGCTGATGAAGCATTCACCAACTAAAGCACGCTTGCGATGAGAGGCCCCCACAGATTGGTGGTCAGGAAAAGGGCGTTGCCTCCTCGCCAGGCAACGCCCTTTTCATATTCTCGGGGCGTCAGTGAACAGGTCGGTTCCTCGACGAGGGCCATCGTGCGCTTTAGGGGGTCGTCTCAGAAAACGGGCAACAAAGCACGTTAAGCCGATCGCATTTTTTGCAGCGCCCTGAGCTGTGCGCCGGGGGTCGATGACGGCGGACGACGGGCGCGCAGCAGGTCGGGGTAGGACAAAAGACTGAGCGAATGGTAAAGCGCGTCGTTCTTCTCAACCGCCTACACGCCGGCAAACAAGCACAGGCTTGCCTGTTCACACGTGTGAACGTTCTCAACCGCCTACACGGCGGCAAACGCTGACTACGGTTAGTTGGTCAGGCTGACATTTAGACGTCTAAACCGGCGGTGCCGGTGTGGGACGCCACCGCGTCCGCGCGAGGACCACATTGGACAGAACGGCACGGTGTGTCCAATGACTCTCCCCTTCAAGGCACGCCGGTCGGGCCCCTCGACGGGCAGCGGAGCGGAACCGTGGGGAGGGGCGTAAATGGGTTGCATGGAGGCATGTACGCTTGGCCTGAAAGGCACGCCGCCGGCTTGCACGTATCTGCCGCCGGGGGATCTGGCGGATTGGCGGCCCAGGTGAACACGACCAACCCTCCGAGCGCGCACAGGCCCGCGAAGATCATCGCGTCGAGCCGGTAGCGAAAACGGATGTAGGCCAGTTGTGTCGGCGCGCGTCTAAAACTACCCAGCGGTGCGCGTTGAATTTTACCCAGGCACTTTAGCTGCTCGTCATGGAGCAGCCGATGTTCAGTGTAGTCGAGTTGCTGACCGCGAGTGTGCGCAGAGAAGCCCGCAAAGGGCGTAGCCCGAAGCGGGCTTCTCTGCGCGGGCGCCGGGTCAGAACGGCTCGTCCTCGGTAAGGGTGTCGCGCTTGGATTGCTCACGGTCCTTGATCCGCGAGCGCGCGCTGGCCGAGCTCTGACGGAAGCGATAGGACTCGTTGCCCGTCTCGACGATGTGGCAGTGATGGGTCAGCCGGTCGAGCAGTGCCGTGGTCATCTTTGCGTCGCCGAACACGCTCGCCCATTCACCGAAGCTCAGGTTAGTCGTGATCATCACGCTGGTGTGCTCGTACAGCTTCGAGAGCAGGTGAAACAGCAGCGCTCCGCCGCTCTGGCTGAACGGCAGGTAGCCCAGCTCATCGAGAATCACCAGATCCATGCGCAGCAGCGAGAAGGCGAGCTTGCCGGCTTTGCCGGCCGCCTTCTCCTGCTCGAGCAGATTGACCAGATCAACGGTCGAGTAAAAGCGCACCCGCTTGCCGTGCCGGGTGATCCCGGACACGCCCAGCGCCGTGGCCAGGTGCGACTTGCCTGTGCCGGTGCCGCCGATGAACACGACGTTGTGGGCCTGCGCGGTGAAGTCGAGCGTGGCGAGTTCCTGAATCAGTGCCCGCTCCACCTTCGACTGCTCGAAGTCGAACCCGGCCAGATCTCGATGCACCGGGAACCGGGCCGCCTGCAGTTGATAGCGGATCGAGCGCAGGTGACGGTCGGTATGCTCGGCCTCGAGCAGGTGCTCGAGCAGCCAGCCCGAACTCTGACACCCGAGATCACTCGTGGACACCAACTCCGCCCAGGCGTCGGCCATCCCGTACAGGCGCAGGGCCTTCAGTTCGGCAAGCACATCACGCATGGCTCACCTCCGCACGCAGCCGGTCGTAACGCTGCGGGTCTGCCACCGGTGTTTCGCTGAGGGTCAGTACCGTGTCGACGGTCGGCGTGGCAGGGGCTGACTTCAGGCGGTTGAGCACGTTCTCGATGTGCTCGGGGCTGGGGCGGCCCGCTTCGAGCGCCAACTCCACCGCCACGATCACCGCCCCCAGGCCATGCTGAGGCACGGCGGCGAGCACCTTCGCCATGACCCGATCTCCCCCTTCGCGCTTGAGCAGCAACGCGCGCAGCGCTTGCAATGGCGCAGGCATGTCGGCGAAGGGCGCGCCATTCCTGAGCGCGCCCGGCTTGCGCTCGATCAGCGACACATAGTGCTGCCAGTCGTAGCGCGCTTCGTTGCGCGCAAAGCTGCGCACGTGACGGGCCACGACGGTGTCGTGCGCGACGAGCTCGATCTGCTCGGGATACACCCGGATGCCGACCATCTGACCCACCAACTCACACGGCGCTGAATAGCGGCAGCGCTCGAACGTAACCAGGCAGGTGCTCGAGACCTTGCCCAGCGTCTCCACGTAGCCGTCGAAGGGCGTGATCATCGGCATCAGGCTGGGCTGCTCCTGCTCGAGCATCTCCGCCAGGCTGAGGTCGTACTCCGGATGTTTGAGCTCCTGCCACAGGCTGCGACACTTCGCCAGCAACCACAGGTTCAGCTCGGTGAAGGAACCAAAGCGCGTCTCGGCCGCCTCTTGCCAGATCCGCCGTCGGCTGTCCTGCACGTTCTTCTCGACGACGCCTTTCTCCCAACCGCTGGCAACATTGCAGAAGTCCGCTTCGAACAGGTAGTGCGAGGCCATCGCCGCAAAGCGTGTATTGACCACCCGCGCCTTGCCTTTCTTCACCCGGTCGACGGCCGTCTTCATGTTGTCGTAGATCCCGCGCCGGGCCACGCCCCCGAGCGCAGCAAACGCCCGCGCGTGCGCATCGAACAGCATCTCGTGGCTCTGCGTCGGATACGCCTGCACGACAAAGGCACGGCTGTAGCACAGCTTCAGGTGCGCCACGAGCACCTTGCGCCACACCCCACCGATGACCAGATGCTCCTCGCTCCAGTCGAACTGGTGCGCCTCTCCCGGCTCGAACTGCAGCGGAACGAAGGCCTTCGTGACCGAGGCACCGCCTTCGGCCCTCCAGCGCCGGATGAACTCGGTGACGCGGCTGTAATCGCCGTCGAACCCCTGCACCTGCAACTGACCAAACAGCTTCAGCGCCGTGCGTCGGTCCCGTTGCGGTCGCCGCGCATCGGTCTCCAACATCTTGACCAACTGCGCCGCGTACGGCGCGATCTTGGTGTCGACGACCTTGCGTCGATACTTCGGCTCAACCCCCTCGGGCGCCTTCAGCCACTTGCGGATCGTCTTGCGCGTCAGCCCCGTGCGACGCTCGATCTCCGAGAGCGTGAGCCCCTCCCGGTAGTACAGCCTTCTGACCTTCCCCAGCAGATTCATGGTGATCATCTCCTTTGTTCCCCGCTCCTCGACGGAAGCGGCGGAGGTTAATCACCTGGGTACTTTTCAGCGCGCAGGCCCCGCGAAATCTGGGTAGTTTTCAGTGCGCGTCAACAGCTTTGTGAGCAACCTCGCCCCCTATGGTGAGGCTTTGTGAGCAGGCGCTTGCTGCCCGGCTTTGGACAGAACGGCGTCGACTGTCCAATGACGCGCGCGGTGCGGCCGAAGGCCTCGAAGGTCCCGCGGGGAAGGAACGGCTGGATCCGACCCGTTGCCGCCGTTGAGGTTTGAGGAAAGCTGCCGCTCGCCATTCGAGATACACCCTCCGGAGAGCGGGAGGCACCGAGTGAGACCGCCAGACCGGAGGCCGGACCTTGATGCCTGGAGCGTGGGGCGCAGCCCCGTGATTTTCGACGTTGTTGCCTGAATTTACACCAGCAAACCAGAGCAGTGTTCTATTGGTTCGAACGGCTCTTCGCCGATACTATGGCGAAAGCACCCAGTTTGCTGATTCTGATTGCTCTTGTTCCAAGAACGATTTAAACCAATTCCATTTTGCTTTTGCACTTACCGGGAGTTCAGAAACAAGGTTGTCATCCACGATACACCTATACTTCTCAAAGGTGCGCTCAATGCCTCCGTGTGATTTGTCCACAATGTAAAAGTCGTGAAGACCATTAACAATCAGCGTTTCACGGTCGCGAACGCACATGCGCGACCCGCCTCCAAACCCCTTGACCCAACATTCTTTGGCTGATTCGGACAGTACGATGCACGGGTTTTCACCAGTGCCCTCCAACCGATATGCTTCTTGATATGCTGGACCCACGATGTTGCCGTCACTGTGCCACACATTGCCCACTGCAATTCCTCCACGCAGGAGGTAGCCGGCGCCTAAGAAGCGATGTGAAAGCTGGATGCAGCGCATAATTAATATGTCAAGGCCACTGTAATTCTCGATTTCAGGGTCGGCGAGGGGAGCGCTAAGGATGATGGAATCGGAAACGTAGGTGTGCTTCGGAATGAGACGCGCTGGCACTGTGCTACAAACACCGTTATTCAGTAGAGGAATTGAAGTTTCTAGCATATCAACAAGTGATTGCAGTTCCTCTCGTGCCGAAACTGCGTGAACGGACTTGTCAACAAGCATGCTGAACCCGAGCACATCGATGAACGCAACCGCTCGTTCTTCGTAGGTAATATTTTGCATTTTGGTTTCCGAATTCGAGCCACCGGGGAGTGGTGATAGTCGAACTAAAGCCGCAGCACGGCGAGCAGTCACCGTATCAAAATGTCGGCTACTCGGCAGTAGGTATTCGTATAGACGACCGAATTGCCGTTCGGAGTAGACCCTTCTGACCACCAGCGTTGGAGGAGGGTTAAGCTCCTTTCCCATTCATATATTGCAACGTCCGCGAGATTGAATGATTGCTCGATTTTGTTAGCCATAGCCCATGGAAAGATAAGCGAACTTAACTCGCCTAGATTATCCTTTGCGATAAAGAGTTCGTTTTCTTGTGCGACGGACATAATTATTTGACACGGCCAGTCGAACGAATACTTGCACGGGATGGCGCGGATGTCGGTGCTTCGTGTCTTGTTGCTTTCGTAGAGGAAGAGACGTCCGAGCGTTGAACTAGGGGCAACTCTCCCATAGATACGCGACGAAAGCGAACGTAGTTCTCCGTACCTCGCGCGTTCATGCTTATCTCTTTCCTCTAGCCGACGATATTCAGCGGCTTCACTGTCTAGGAGTTTCTGGATAAAGCAGTGGGTCATGGCGTTAAAGCGTTGAATGAACGCAATATGTGGCGGAGTTCGTTGTTGGGCTCTGTTTCTTCCGAACTTTGCGCTGCTTAGCAGCGGTGTTGAAATTGCATCGTCACCGTCGGTCTCCAGCTTGGATGGGAAAAGTCGACTCTGAAGAACCCCGGCGCGGTTTGGCATGAAGCACTCTCGAGCCGTCTTTCGAGCCGATTCCGCTACTGCAATTCAGCAGCGCTCTCGTCGCTGCGAAAACGTTGCTTCCTATTTCATGCCGCATTTCCAAGGGCGCGCGAGTGGTGCGGGATCAGTCTTTGATTTGTGTATCCGTTACTGATCGATTTCGACCCGGTGCAGCCGTCGAGCTTTGGGGAAAGCAGTCGTTCAACGCAGAAGTCACCGGCGCTGCGCGGCTTTATCGCGCAGCGTCCGCGTGGATTTCCGGGTTAGACGTGCTTCCCAAGAGCATGTAGTCTCGACAGAGTCCGATCAATTGAGAAACCTCTCTCTTTTAGAAACTGCATGAGACCCTTGTCAGATTTGACTGTGTTACACGCAGAACAGCACCAGACAAGATTTTCGATAACACTTAGCCCACCCTTTGATACTGGATAGATATGATCCAAATGGGGATCAACCCCCAATTCACTTCCACAATATGGACAGTCTTTTGTTTTCTTCACTAGACGCTTGAGACTTGAGGCTCGTTCCCTAGTCTTGTTGTCGACGGCAGATGCTTTTCCAAATACCCTGCCGTGCTTCGCCTCAAAGCGCTCTATAGCGTCCATTTTTTCCTCTGCAAGCCAAAGTCGTTCCTTAATCTTGGAGACACGGTTTGCAAATTCACGGGATTCAGAGCGCACCTCGTCAAGCAATCGTATGGCCTCCGCGACTCTCGGAATTTCTCGTGAAAGAGCAAGATAATCAGTCTTTTGTTGCTCAAACCGTTTAACGGTATCTGAATCAACTTTTGACGTGAACACGGACACCCAGAAGCTGTCTGTTACACCTCTGGTACGGTACTCAGCCAGTTGCCGCTCCGTTTGTTCTAGGGTGGAACGAATTTTATCAATTATGTTTTCTTCAACCCCAGACCGTAGAAACGTAGGCGCAGAATAATCGTCGCTCATGCGAATAAGGCTATCAATAGACAGGCTGCGCTTCCAATTCTCCAATGCTTCAGCATCACGCTCTCGGTCAGAATGACGACCGATGTACAGCTTCTTACGCATTTCGTGAACCAAGGATGCTGCCGAAGAGATTTTTGGCAGGCTAAATCGCCTGAAACGGGAGCGAATAGATTCAATCTCCGACTCCCATTCAGGAATTCGACTCAAATCCACTTTGAGGTTTCTCTTTTCCTCTTCGGTTCGTTTGTAAGTTGAGCGTGCCATAGATGAGTTTGCCTCATTTCATTGCAAGGTGATAGCTTTTTCGCATAGCATCGGAATGCAGGATAACATGTTCTGCAAGCTACTGTTTAGAGTCAGGAACTCCAAACAAAGCAGAATAACAAGGCAGAACAATGCAGCAGCCGCCGGCATAGTGGGGTGATTAGATCCAGAGGGTATGTAAGCGTAGAGCATACCGTCCCACCCGGACGGCTGCTATCTGGACCATATGGCGACTAACCGCTCCTAGCCAACCTGAGACCTCCGCCCTTCCCAGCGCGAGGACGAACCGTCTGCGAGTGTTTCGACCCGACCCAAAGCCGTCCTATGAGACACAGGAAAGCGGTCGCTCAACACCTGAGTTAAGCCGCGCCGCGAAGCGGTGTCGGCTTGGACGAATTGTTAGCCCACTGCCGCGGGGGTTACCTTTTCGTTCAAGCTGCGAGCGTGCTCCAAGATCCTTGCAGCCTGCTCGACCGACTCTTTGTCTTGCTGGTAGTCCGTGGCCATTCGTTTTAGCTCAGCCAATAGAAGTGTATCGAAGCGCTCCAGCAAGTGGTAGGACGCGGACAGGCCATTAATGTCTAGATACTCCCTGTACTCCGGCGCTACCGCTAGGATTAGCTTATGGACTGCGTCATTCGCGATCATCTTCCGTGAGTCGATGCCATGTGAGAGAGCAACCCAATGCGCCACGTAATAGCTCGTAATCGCCTGCATAGCGCTGAACAAAGCCCACGCCATGTCAGACACATACGGCCTGGCTAGATCTGCGGTTACGTAATCTAGCTTGGATGGGTCGAAACCTCCGCCAGAGACCTTGATAAAGTCCCGTACTCGATCATCCCTACTCACTTGCTCTGCAATGTTCTCGAGTTGAATGAGGGACATCGTCATAGCCAAGCTTCTAGCGCTTTGATTGCGAATTAGGGTGCCCCACAACTGGTCGATTGCCTCGAGGCGCCTTTTGTCCAAGAGAGCCCGGCGCTGGGTAATACCGCTCAGCGCTCCGGCCCTGAGCGACTCGAGTTCGGCGCTTCGTTGCGCCAAGCTAGCTTCTAATGTCTTCTCGGAGGCGCGGAACTCCGACTTAAGTTGCTCAAGTTTTTTATCGAACTCGTGCTGCACAGAGCGTGTTAGGCGAGCTGTGATCAACGCGCGCCCAAGCCATAAGGCAATGGACAGCAGCCCCGTGGTCGTTAAAGCCGGAATCCAATCCGTAAGTTGCATCGAAGACTCCACAGCGGGCTAACATGTCCTGGAAGGTGCTGTTTAGATGTAGGAACCATGCGCAAGGCAAGATAACAAGACTGGAGTAGCAGCAACCGACAGCTTAGTGGGCTCATGCGACCCATCTGACGCGTAGTCCGAGAGCATACCGCCTCGACCGGATGACCGCTATCTGCATCGGATGGCCAGTGGCAACTTCTGGCCGCCTGCTGTCTGCCATGAGTGGGCTGGCGACGAGGTCGTTTAGGGGCATGGCACGGCGTGATTGGACAAAATGAACCATTTTGTCTAATGTCCAGACCCCACCCCCAGCAACGGCGCGGCTTTGCGCCGCGTTTTTTTCCCGAACATTGGACAAAACGATGAACGACCGCAAACACCTCACATCCCGCGAGGTCGAGCGCCTGATCACGGCCACCCGCGGCAGCCGCACCGAGCTGCGCGACCGCTGCCTGATCCTCTTGATGTTCCGCCATGGGCTGCGGGTGTCCGAGGCCTGCGCGCTGAAGCTGCACCAGGTCGATCTCGAAAGTCGGGTGCTGCACGTGGCCCGGCTTAAGAAGGGGTTGTCGACCACGCACCCGCTCCGGGGCGACGAGCTGCGGGCCATCAAGGCCTGGCTCACCGAACGGGCGCGTCTCGGCCCGGCGGGCGACACGTTCTTCGTCTCGGAGCGGCGTGCGCCGCTCAACCGCCGGACAGCCTGGGTGGCGATCCGGCGCTACGGGGAACTGGCCGAGCTGTCCGTCGAGGCGCACCCGCACATGCTGCGCCACGCCTGTGGCTACGCACTCGCCGACCAGGGCGCGGACACCCGCCTCATCCAGGACTACCTCGGGCACCGCAACATCCAGCACACCGTCCGCTACACGGCGACCAACCCTGCGCGGTTCGAGCGGCTGTGGCGGTGAACGCCTTCGCGTATATACTTCGTTAGTACTTTGTCA